>NZ_JAGPXZ010000950.1:0-2017 GCF_018070305.1 Micromonospora sp. M51
ATGGTGGAGCACACCAAGGAGTCGCTGCGCGCTCGGCGCGCACGGCGGCGCTCCGGGGGGTCGGCGGTGACCACCGTGGAGGCGGACGAGTCGCCAGCCCCGAACCAGGTCGCGGTGCCGAGCGGCGCGCCCGCGCCGGCCCCGGCCACGGCCACCGCCGAAGGTGCGCAGCCGGCCGGGCGACCGGCGCCGTCGGCCGCGCTGGTGGAGGGCACGGACCAGTTCGAGGTGCTGCGGCTGCCCCGTAGCCGCACCTCGCCGCTGCCCCCGGCGGAGCCGACCGAGTAGGTCGCAGCGAGGTTCGGAACGCCCCCGGTGGATTTCTGCCGGGGGCGTTCCAGTTGTTTGAGCCGAAACACTCCGACCCGACCGCTCCGCACTTTGTGTAACTTCTTGCATACTCCTCGTAGATGGATGGGGGTGTGGGTGGAGCGGGGCGGGCGGATGGCCGAGGACGCGCGCGGGTGGGGGCGACGCGACCTGCTGCGCCGTGGCCTGCTGGTGGTGAGCGGTGTGGCCGTCGGCGCGGGGACGTCCGAGGCGTGGTGGAGCGGCCATCGCAAACTGCCGATCGCCGGTGGCCCCGCCAGCGCCACCCTCGGCAACGGTCAGCAGGATGTCGGCTCCGGCGCGCTGGAGGTCATCTGGTCGGCACCGACCAACCAGCGCCTGGTGGCGCTCACCTTCGACGACGGCCCGGCACCACAGTGGACTCCGATGGTGCTCGACACCCTGGCCGAGCACCGGGTTCCGGCCACCTTCTTCATGGTCGGGGCGCAGGTCCATCGGCACGCCGACGTCGTCCGCGACCGGCTCGGCGGGCACGAGGTGGGCAACCACAGCTGGCAGCACCGGGACCTGGCCGAACTGGACGCCGACGAGGCGTACGACGACCTGCGCCGCAGCCACGACGTGATCGCCGAGCTGACCGGGTCGCCGCCGGTGCTGCTCCGTCCGCCGTACGGCCACCTGGGCGGTGCGGTGCTGCACGCGGCGGCCCGACTGGACTACCGACTGGTGCTCTGGTCGCTGCAGATGGTGGAGCGTGAGTTCCCCGACGATCCGGCCGGCCACGCCCGGCGGATCGTGGCGGGCGTCCGGCCGGGAACGATCGTGCTCGGCCACGACGTGGGGGCGCGGCGGCGGCTTGTCGCACTGCGGGGCCTGACCGACATGATCAACGGGTTACGGTCGCGCGGCTACACCTTCGTCACGGTCTCGGCGCTGCTGGGAGCGGGTGTCGCGCCGCCACAGACCAGGTAGGGTCGCGCTCCGTGGCGTCCACCCTCTCCGTTCTGACCGGCAATCGGAGCTTCCGCAACCTCTTCCTCGCCGAGTTGGTGGTCTTCGGCGCCGACTGGTTCGTCATGGTGCCGCTGTTGGTGCTGCTGCCGCAGCTGACCGGCAGCGGTGTCTGGGGCGCGCTGGTGTTGGCGGTGGACACCGGCATCGTGGCGCTGCTGCTGCCGTACACCGGCACGATCGCCGACCGCTTCGACCGCCGGAAGATCATGATCGCCGCGAACGTGGCGGCGCTGGCGGGCGTGCTGCTGCTGCTCGGCGTGCGCAACGCGGCAACGGCGTGGCTGGCGCTGGTGGCGATCGGCGCGGTGGCGGTGGCCAAGGCGTTCTACTCGCCGGCGGCCCAGGCCGCGCTGCCCAACGTGCTGGAGCCGCACGAACTCGCCGCCGGCAACGCCGTCGCCGGCTCGGCCTGGGGCACCATGACCGTGGTCGGTGCCTCGCTCGGCGGCGTGCTGAGCACCGCTGCCGGCCCGTACGTCTGCTTCTGGGTGGCGGCGGCGGGCCTGGCGGTCGCCGCGGCCCTCGCCACCCGGATCCGCCGGCCGCTGCAGGTGCCCCGGGACGCCGACCAACCGCCCCAGCGGACCTGGTCCGCCGTCCGCGAGGCACTCGGCTACATCGGTCACCGCCCCCGGGTGCTGGCGCTGGTCACCGTGAAGTCGGCGGTGGGCCTGGGCAACGGCGTGCTGACCGTGTTCCCGCTGTTGGCCGG
>NZ_JAGPXZ010000951.1:0-2017 GCF_018070305.1 Micromonospora sp. M51
GCGTGAACGGCACCGAGATCACCGCCACGGTGCCGAGAGCCAGCAGGAACGCCGCCGGGGTGGCCTGGGCCGCGGTCAGCGTCGCGCCGATCACCACGACCGGGATCAGCGAGAGGTAGGTGAGCGCCAGGCCGGCCAGCACCCGGCCGGCGAACCGCGGTGCCGGCCCGGTCGGCAGGGTCCGGGTGTACGGATTCCAGGGCTGGTCGCGGTCCTCGGCGACACCGACGCCGTACTGGAAGATGTTGGCGCTCATCACCGAGAAGGTGACCATCGACGCGGTGGCGTAGGTGGCGCCCACCGCATCGTCACCGGCGAACGGCACCACGAAGAAGATCATGGCGGCGGCCGGGAAGAAGGCGCTGCCGAAGACTGCCACCGGAATCCGGATGATCTCCAGAAGTTGGTAGCGGGCGTGGACCAGGGCGAGCTGCACTGTCGCCTCCTCAGACGGTGGTGGGTCGGCCGCCGGCAGCGGCGGTGATGGGTCGGCCGGTGCTGGTCGGCGCGTCCCCGCTGGGCGTGTCGCCGGTGGTGATGGCGAGGAACGCCTCCTCCAGTGACGTCGGCCGTACCTCCAGGTCGGTGAACGGAACCCGGGCCGTGACCAGCGCTCGGACCAGCTCGTCGGCGTCGGTGGTGAGCAGGTGCAGCCGACCGTCGACCCGTTCGGTGCGAACCACCCCGGGCAGGTCGGGCAGGTCGTCGGCGACCAGGCTGACCCGGCGTACGCCCACGATGCCGCGCACCGCGTCCACCGTGTCGGCGGCGAGCACCCGGCCCTGCCCGATGACCACCACCCGGTGCGCGAGCGCCTCCACCTCCTCCAGGTAGTGGCTGCTCAACAGCACAGTGCCACCGTCGGCGTGGAAGGCCCGGATCGCGTCCCACAGGGTGTGCCGGGCGGCCACGTCCAGGCCGGTGGTCGGTTCGTCGAGCAGCACCAACCGGGGCCGGCCGACGAACGCCAACGCCACCGCCAACCGGCGGCGCTGCCCACCGGAGAGCCCACCGGTCTGTCGTCGGGCGAGGTCGCCCAAACCGAACTGGTCGAGCAGTTCACCGCGGGGCACCGGGTCGGGGTAGTGCGCGGAGACGAAGTCGACGACCTCGCCGACGCGCAGCGTGCCGGGCAGGCCGGTCTCCTGCGGGGTGACTCCGATCTGCCGTCGGCTGGCCGGGTCGCGGGGGTCGCGGCCGTTCAGTTCGACCCGTCCCGAGCTGGGGCGGCGCAGGCCCACCAGCAGGTTAATCAGGGTGCTCTTGCCGGCGCCGTTCGGCCCGAGCAGGCCGACCAGCTCACCGGCCCGGACTTCCAGGTCGACGCGATCGAGGGCGAGGACGTCGCCGTACCGGCGGCTGGCCTGTTCGGCGCGGGCGAGGGTCATGGCTGCTCCTTCGACGAGGTGGGGTCGAGCAGGGCGCGGATGGTTTCGGTGTACTCCTCGAACGCCAGCCGGCCGCGTCGGCTGAGCCCGACCAGGGTCGCCGGGGTGCGTCCACGGTGGGTCTTGCTGATCTCCACGTAGCCGGCCTCCTCGAGCTTGCGCAGGTGCACCGAGAGGTTGCCGGCGGTCATCGCGAGCAGCTCCTGCAGGCGGGGGAAAGCGATCTTGTCGCCGACGTTGAGAGTCGAGAGGCTGGCGACCACCCGCAGTCGGGCCTGCGCGTGGATGACCGGATCCAGCTCGGTCACGGCTGCTGTCGCTGTTGCTGTCGCCGCCGGGCGATCGCGCCGGCCACCAGCATTCCGCCGCCGCCGGCCACCGCAACGATGAGCGGGTGCCAGCCCGGCCCGGCGAACGCCCCGACCAGGTTGCTCACGCTGATCCAGCCGCCCAGGCGGAACAGGTCCTGGTCCAGCCAGACCGCCCCGCCGGCCATGTGCAGCGCGCCGGTCAGCCCGACGGCGGTCGCCGACCAGAGCAGTGCCGCCAGGTCGTGTGGCAGGTGCTCGGAGATCCGGCCGAGCCCCGCGTAGATGCTCACCGATCCGAGGGCCCACGCGTAGCCGTAC
>NZ_JAGPXZ010000952.1:0-2017 GCF_018070305.1 Micromonospora sp. M51
TCGACACCCCGACCCCGACGTCGCGCCGGACCGTTCTCGTGCCGCTGCTCAGCACGCTCCCGTGGGCGCTGGTGATCGCCGCGCTGCTCGTGGCCTGGTCGCCCGGCGGCGTGCCCACCCTGGACGTCGCGCGGTTCGGCGGGTACTGGGTCCTCGCGTTGGTGCGTCCCGGGACCCTGGTGCACCGCGCGCTGCGCGGCAGCCGGGGCAACCTCCCGGAGGACCTCGGCTACGGCGCGGCCACCGGCCTGCTGTTGGAGATCATCGCCTGGGCGTTGGCCGCCGCGACCGGTCAGCAGTCCCTGTTGCGGTGGTGGCCGCTGCCCGTCCTCGTCGCGTTCGCCGCCGTCCCCCGGCTGCGCCGGCACTGGCGGGTCGGCGGGCGCCGTCCACTGCCGCTGGCCTGGCACTGGGGGATGGGAGCGGCGCTGCTGCTGGTGCTGGCCTGGGGCTACACCCAGTGGCGGATGGTTCCGCTGCCGCCGGTGTACGGCAGCTACTACCAGGACGTGCTCTACCACCTGGGTCTGGTGCAGGAGCTGACCCGGGCGATGCCGTTCGAGTTGCCGCACGTCGCCGGGGAGGCGCTGCGCTACCACTACCTGTCCGACGCGCACATCGCCAGCGGCAGCATGATCACCGGAATCTCGCCGGCGGTGGTGCTGCTGCGACTCTGGCTGGTGCCGGTGATCAGTACGGCGGTGCTGCTCGCGGCCGGGCTCGCCCGCGACCTGAGCGGGGCCGTCTGGGCCGGTCCGGTGGCCGCCCTCGCCGCCTTCACCGGGAGCACTGTCACGCTCGGCTCGCCAGTCGGCGTATCCGGCGAGATGCCACTGTCATACGCCAGCCCTTCCCAGACGTACGCGCTGGTGCCGCTGCTGCTGCTCGCCGGGCTGGTCGTCGACGTGGCCCGGGGGCGGTCCCTCGGCGCGGCCTGGCCGCTGGTTCCGGTGCTCGGGCTGGTCTGTGCCGGGGCGAAGTCCAGCGCGGTGCCGCCGCTGATCGCCGGCCTGGGTCTCACCGTCGTCGTGTTCTGGTGGCGCAGGCGACAGGTCCCCCGACCGGCACTGGTGGCGCTGGCCTGCCTGGTGGCGGCGATGGCGCTCGGTTTCCGGCTGTTCGCCGGTGGCGGGGCGGGCACCTTGCGCGTGCAGGCGTTGGCGTTGCTGCACTTCATCGCCCCGTACGCGGAGACCCTCGGCACGGGTGACGGAATCTGGCCGAGCGCGCCGCTGCCGCCGGGCATCAACGACGGCGGTGTTCTCGGCTGGCTGCTGGCGTTCGCCGTGGTCGCCTGGTGGGTGCTGGGTCAGACGCCCCGGTGGGTGGGCATGGGCCTGCTCGTCGACGGTGGGCACCGGGCCGATCCGGCCGTCTGGCTGCTCGCCGGCACGGTACTGGCCGGGGCGGGAGCCACCTGGGTGTTCCAGCACCCGTCGATCAGTCAGATCTACTTCTGGATGGGGGTCATCCCGGTCGGTGTCGTGCTGACCACCTGGTCCCTCGCCCAGGCGCGGGCGCCCTGGCCGGTGCTGGTGGTGCCCGCCGTGGCCGGCGCGCTGGCGGGGCTCGCCACGGCCGGCACGGTGGTGGGCTTCGCCGTGCCGAGGATCAGCCGTCCCGGCACCCCCACCACCTCGACCGTCGAGGGCTGGCTGCGGGTGCTGGGTCTCTCGGCGGCCCGGTACGTGCTGTTCGTGGCGGTGGCCGCCGCGCTCGCCGTCGGGGTGGCCGCCCTGTGGCGGCGCCGCGTCCCGTCGTCGGGCCCGGGGCGGGCAGCCCCGGCGGGTCGTCGGCGGGCGGCGGCGATCGCCCTGGCCGGGGTGACCGCGGCGATGCTCGGTGCCAGCGCCGCCGTCGTCGTGGGCGGGACCGTCCGTTCGGTGCTGACCGAGCCGGTGCCGGCGACCGTGCCGCAGGCGTACGCGCTGACCGCCGACGAGATGCGCGCGGCGCTGTGGCTGGACGACAACGCCGCCGACGACGACGTGGTCGCCACCAACGTGCACTGTCGGCC
>NZ_JAGPXZ010000953.1:0-2017 GCF_018070305.1 Micromonospora sp. M51
CGACAAGGACGGCAATGCCGTCCTTGTCGCGCACGGCGAGCCGGACCAGCGCGGCGACCGTACGGCCCTGGTTGCGGACGGTCGTGGTGACGGTGTTGCGCCCGTCCACGACGCGTACGGTGCTCGACGTCGTCGACAGTCGGGTGCTCGGCACGTCGTTGAGCGCCCGCATCTGCTCGGCCTTGTCGTAGCGCCAGTAGGTGTTCTCCGCGAGCAGCCGGTCCCGGCTGTCGCGCAGCTCCAGTCGCACCAGGTGCAGCCCGCCGCCGTCCGGCGCGGCGAGGGGGAAGACCGTCGTCGTGGCCGAGCGGGCCACGTCCACCCGCTGACGCTGCGCCGGACCCAACGACCGCCCGCTCAGGTCGTAGCGTCGGGCGCTCACGGTGACCCCGCTCAGCGGCGCGGCGGTGTGGTTGACCACCCGTACCTGCCAGGTGCCCGGGTCGGCCTGGACGTGCACCGGCTCGCACCCCTTGCGGGCACCGTAGTAGGCGCCGTTCACGTCGAGGTCGTAGTCGTAGGTCTGCCAGACCGTGCTGTGCCACGCCGGGTGCGACATCCACAGCAGCAGACCGGTGGCGTCCTGCCACAGGTTGGCGTTCCACGCCTCGAACATGGCGCGGTGGCTCTCGTAGTTGACGAACTGCGCCCGGGTGGCGAACTCGTCGAGCGAGCCGGACTCACCGAGCCGCGCGTCGATCGCCGCCTGGTACGTGCCGACGCGCTGGTTACCGACCGTCGACCAGTCGTGGTAGTTCCACACCTCACCGATCGGCCACTCCGGAGCGTCCCCGACGAGGTTGCGCATGCTCTCGGTCACCGACACCACCGGCATGCCGATCTCGGTGTGGAAGCCGAACGAGTCCGCCTCGTAGATCGTCTTGTCGGTGTAGGTCGTCGGGTCGACCCAGCCGTACGGTCCACGCCCGCTCACGATGCCGCTGGCCGAGTTGGGGATGTAGAGGATCTCCGGGTGCTCGGTGGCGACGGCCTGCTTGAGCCCGGCGTCGACGATCGGCGGCGGGTCCCCCTCGTTGGCGCCGCACCAGACGACGATGCTCGGGTGGTGGCGGAAGCGCCGGATGGTGTCGGCGGCGATGTCGACGTAGCCGGGCGGGTTGGGCAGGAACGCGCCGGCCTGCCAGAAGTCGTTCCACACCAGGATGCCCTGCTCGTCGCAGGCCTGGTACAGCTCCTCGCGGTTGCTGCTGCCGAGCCAGTTGCGGATCATCGTGAAGTTCATGTCGCGGTGCATCTCGACCGTGTCGGCCAGCCGGTCGGGCAGCACCCGGCGCAGCAGCTCGTCCCAGCCCCAGTTGCCGCCACGGGCGAACACCGGCACGCCGTTCACCGTGATCTTCAGTTCGGTGATCTTGTTGCTGACCGTCTTGACGTCGGTCCAGCGCTGCCCGTCGGCGGAGACCTGGATGACGAAGTCGCGGGCGTACGCCTGCTCCCAGACGATGGTGACCTGGTCGAACGCGACGGGAGCGCCGAGGTCGACCTGGATCCACTGGTTGTCCTCGAACTTCGACGACCACCGGGTCCGCGGGTTGCCGTCGACGGCCCGCTCCGGGCCGTTGGAGTCGCCGTCGGACGACGACGCGGTGGCGGTGCGGCGCAGCGCCAGGTCGACGTCCGGCTCGGCCTGCCGCTGCACCGAGAGCGCCCACATGGACACACCCCACGACGTCGCCCGCGCACCGGTCTGGATGCGCAGGTGCTGGGCGGTCTGGCTGGGGAACGTCTCGACCTGGGTGGCGCGGCTGCCCAGCGGGGTGTCGTTGCTGACGGCCTTCACGTCGGTCCACGCGTTCCCGTCGGCGGAGACCTGGACGCGGTAGTCCAGCGCATACGCCTGCTCCCACACGATGGTGACCCGGTCGAAGTCGACCGCCGCGCCGAGGTCGACCTGGATCCACTGGTCGTCCTCGGCCCGGGAGGCCCACCGCGTCGCCGGATCGCCGTCGACGGCCCTTCCGGGACCGTTGCCGTCGTTCTCCGAGGACGACGCGAT
>NZ_JAGPXZ010000954.1:0-2014 GCF_018070305.1 Micromonospora sp. M51
CCGGCTCGCCACCTGGTTCGTCGAGCAGGCCGGGCGGCACGACGACCTGGCGGTGACGGTCGTTGACCTGACCGGGTACGACTTCCCGGCCACCTACCCCGCCGAGCCGACCGCGCCGATCCGGGCGTTCGTTCGCGAGGTGGGCCGGGCGGACGCGTTCGTCGTGGTCACCCCCGAGTACAACCACAGCTTCCCGGCACCCTTGAAACAAGCCATCGACTACGCGTACGACGAGTGGCAGGCCAAACCAGTCGGCTTCGTGTCGTACGGCTGTCGGTCCACCGGCGGGCACGCCGTCGACCAGCTCCGCACCGTCTTCACCGCACTGCACGCGATGACGGTGCGCGACGTCGTCGGGATCGACCTGCTCGCCGGCGAACCGACCGCCCGGTGCACCGACGAACTGCGCCGCGACGTCGACGCCCTGCTCGACCAGCTGCGCTGGTGGGGCCTGGCGCTGCGCGACGGCCGGGCGGCTCGGCCCTACGTCTCCTGAACACGTCCGCCACGAAAGGTAGAAATCATGAGTAGACGCACCACCGGCCTGGCCATCGAGGCCGAAGGGCTCACCCGCTCGTTCGGGGACACCCGGGCGCTGGCCGGCATCGACCTGCAGGTGCCCGCCGGCACCGTCTACGGCCTGCTCGGCCCGAACGGCGCGGGCAAGACCACAGCCGTCCGGGTGCTCGCCACGTTGCTGCGACCCGACGGCGGTTCGGCCCGGGTCTTCGGGCACGACGTGGTAACCGAGGCCGACAAGGTCCGTTCCCGGGTCAGCCTCACCGGCCAGTACGCCTCCGTCGACGAGGACCTCACCGGTACGGAGAACCTGGTGCTCCTGGCCCGCCTGCTCGGCCTGCGCAAGCCGGCCGCCCGGGACCGCGCGGCAGCGCTGCTCGCCGCGTTCGGGCTGACCGAGGCGAGCGACCGTCAGGTGAAGAAGTACTCGGGTGGGATGCGGCGACGCATCGACATCGCCGCGAGCATCCTGAACACCCCGGATCTGCTCTTCCTCGACGAACCGACCACCGGCCTCGACCCGCGAAGCCGCAACCAGGTGTGGGAGATCGTCCGAGCGGTGGTGTCGCACGGGACGACCGTGCTGCTGACCACCCAGTACCTCGACGAGGCCGACCAGCTCGCCGGCCGGATCGCGGTGGTCGACCACGGCCGGGTGATCGCGGAGGGCACCCCGGGTGAGTTGAAGTCGTCGATCGGCTCGGGCACCGTCCACCTGCGACTGCGCGACCCGGGGCAGCGCCCCGACGCGGAGCGGGTGCTCCGCGAGGCACTCGGTGTGCCGGTGCAGCTCGCCGCCGATCCGGTGGCGTTGACCGCCCGCGTCGGTGAGGCCGGCACCGACCTCGACGCCAGCGCCCAGGCCGCCCGCGTGCTCAGCGACCTGGCCCGCGCCGGCATCGTGGTCGACAACTTCTCCCTCGGCCAGCCGAGCCTGGACGAGGTCTTCCTGGCCCTGACCGACCACCCCGCCGTGCCGACCGACGAGCGCGACGACGAGCTGGAGGCAGCCCGATGAGCGACACCAAGACCACCACCACCACCACCGAACGGGCGCCGGCCGTCTACGTTCCGTCCGCCGAGGCGCTGGCGACAGTCCTCGCGCCCGGTGCCCGACCTCCCCGGCCGAGCGCGCTGGGCGCGTCGATCACCTTCGGCTGGCGGGCCATGCTGAAGATCAAGCACGTGCCGGAGCAGCTCTTCGACGTGACCGCGTTCCCGATCATCATGGTGCTGATGTTCACGTACCTGTTCGGTGGCGCCCTGGCCGGCAGCCCGCGTGACTACCTGCAGTTCTTCCTGCCCGGCATCATGGTGACCAGCGTCGTCATGATCACCATGTACACCGGTGTCGGCCTCAACACCGACATCGAGAAGGGCATCTTCGACAGGTTCCGTACGCTGCCCGTCTGGCGCCCGGCCGCCCTGGTCGGCATGATCTTCGGCGACGTGCTGCGCTACATCCTCGCCGCACGGGTGATCCTGGGCCTCGGGC
>NZ_JAGPXZ010000955.1:0-2009 GCF_018070305.1 Micromonospora sp. M51
CCGCCGCCCAGCCGCTCATCCGCTCAGCGGAAGGCGGCGTCGAGCAGGTCCGCGCCCCGGTTGAGCTGGGCGTCGGAGATCACCAGCGGGGGTAGGAGGCGCAGCACGTTTCCGTACGTGCCGCAGGTCAGGGTGAGCAGGCCCGCGGCGTGACAGGCCGCCGAGATCGCCGCGGTGGCGACCGGGTCGGGGGTGAGCGTGCCCGGCAGCACCAGCTCCATGGCGAGCATCGCGCCCCGGCCGCGTACCTCGGCGACCCGTGGGTCCCGTTCGGCGATGGCCCGTAGCCGGGGGACCAGCAGCGATTCGATCCGTCTGGCCGCCCCGACCAGGTCCAGCTCGTGCATGGTCTCGATGGTGGCGAGCGCGGCGGCGCAGGCGAGCGGGTTGCCGCCGTACGTGCCGCCGAGCCCGCCCACGTGCACCGCGTCCATCAGCTCGGCCCGACCGGTCACCGCGGCCAGCGGCAGGCCACCGGCGATGCCCTTGGCGAGTGTCACCAGGTCGGGTTCGACGCCCTCGTGCTGGCAGGCGAACCAGTCGCCGGTCCGGCAGAAGCCGGTCTGGATCTCGTCGGCGACGAAGACCACCCCGGCCGCCGTCGCCCAGGCACGCAGCGCGGGCAGGAAACCCGGCGCGGGTACGACGAAACCACCCTCACCCTGGATCGGCTCGATGAGTAGCGCGGCGACGTTCTCCGCGCCGACCTGCTTCTCGATCATCTCGATCGACCGAGCTGCGGCCTCCGCTCCGGAGAGCCCACCGTCGCGCAGCGGGTACGACATCGGCACCCGGTAGATCTCCCCGGCGAACGGCCCGAACCGGTGCTTGTACGGCATGTTCTTCGCGGTCAACGCCATCGTCAGGTTGGTCCGGCCGTGGTACGCGTGGTCGAACACCACCACCGCCGGTCGACCGGTGGCGTGCCGGGCGACCTTCACCGCGTTCTCCACCGCCTCCGCGCCGGAGTTGAACAACGCCGAACGCTTCTCGAACCCGCCCGGCGTCAGCGCGTTGAGGTGCTCGCACACCGCCACGTACGACTCGTACGGCGCGACCATGAAGCAGGTGTGGGTGAACCGCTCGACCTGCGCGCGGACCGCCTCGACCACCTTCGGGGCGGAGTTGCCGACGCTGGTGACGGCGATGCCGGCGGCGAAGTCGATCCACTCCCGGCCGTCGACGTCGGTGATCGTCCCGCCGGCAGCACTGTCCACGTAGGACGTGATGACGCTGCCGACGCCCCGGGCGACGGCGCCGCCGCGCCGCTTGTGCAACTCCTCCGAACTCGGCATGGGTTCAGCCCTCGATGTTGTGCATGACGTGCTTGATCCGGGTGTAGTCCTCCAGGCTGTAGACCGACAGGTCCTTGCCGTGCCCGGAGTGCTTGAAGCCACCGTGCGGCATCTCCGAGACGAACGGGATGTGCGTGTTCACCCAGACGCAGCCGAAGTCGAGCCGTCGGGTCATCCGCATGGCCCGGCCGTGGTCCTTGGTCCAGACCGAGGCGGACAGGCCGTAGTCGACGCCGTTGGCCCAGCGCACCGCCTCGTCCTCGTCGGTGAAGCGCTGCACGGTGATGACCGGACCGAACACCTCGTCCTGGATGATCTCGTCGGCCTGCCGCAGCCCGGAGACCACGGTCGGCGCGTAGAAGTAGCCGCGCTCGCCCTGGCGGGACCCACCGGTCTGGATCGCCGCGTGGTCCGGCAGCCGGTCCACGAAACCGCTGACCCGGGCGAGCTGGTTGGCGTTGTTCAGCGGGCCGTAGAGCACGTCGGCGTCGTCCGGCCCGCCGGTCTTCGTGGCGCGGGCCTGCTCGGCGAGCGCCGCCACGAAGTCGTCGTGGACGCCCGGCCCGGCCAGCACGCGGGTGGCCGCCGTGCAGTCCTGCCCGGCGTTGAAGTAGCCACCCAACGCGATGGCCTCGGCCGCCGCCGCCACGTCCGCATCGTCGAAGACGACCACCGGGGCCTTGCCGCCCAGCTCCAGGTGGGTCCGCTTCAGGT
>NZ_JAGPXZ010000956.1:0-2006 GCF_018070305.1 Micromonospora sp. M51
GTGAGGGTGGGCGCTGCCCTTTTCCGATCACCGTCAGCGACTCGGCAGCGGTAGATCATCTTGCACTCTCGCCGGCCCGTTCGGCGTTGCGCGGCGTCGATACCGTCAAGGTCGTGGCATCGGGGACGCTCATCTTTCTGATCATCGGCGGGGCAGGCATCGGTGTGCTCGCACTCGCCCTGCTCGGCACCGAACTGCTCCAGTTCGGGCACCCCGACGTGGACGGGCCGATCTCGGTCGAGACGGTCGCCGGCTTCGCCGGGGCGTTCGGTTTCGGCGGCGCCATCGTCAACGAACTGCTCGGTGCGCGTACCCCAGGCATGGTCGTCGGGGCGGTGGTCGGTGGGGTGCTCGCGGCCGTGCCCACCGGCTGGTTGGCGTCCCGGCTGAGCCGGGCGGCGCGCAACATGCGCACCGACGCCACCCCCACCCGTGACGACCTGGTCGGCGCGCTCGGCCTGGTCGTCACCCCGGTGCCGGCCGACGGGTACGGCGAGGTCCGCGTTCGCCTCGCCGGCCAACCGGTCAAGCTCAGCGCCCGCGCGGACCAACCGATCCCGATCGGCGCCCAGGTCTTCGTCGTGCAGGCGCTCAGCGAGACCAGCGTGCACGTCGAGACCTACTGATCAACCCCTCGTAGACGGGACTGCTCATATGGCACTACTCATCGCCATCGGCGGCGCGGTTCTCCTCGCGCTCATCCTGGTGCTCTTCGTGCTCTCCCGGATCAAGGTGGCCGGGCCGAACGAGGCGTTCATCGTCACCGGCCGCAAGGGCCGCACCACGCAGACCGCCGACGGTGGGCGGTCCACCGACACCTCCGGGCAGAAGGTCGTGCTCGGCGCTTCGGTCTTCGTGCTGCCGGTGGTGCAGAAGCTCCAGTCCCTGGACCTGTCCAGCCGACGGATCGACGTCGGCATCCGGGGCGCGGTGAGCAAGCAGGGCATCCGCGCCGACCTGCACGGGGTGGCGATCGTCAAGGTCGGTGGCACCGAGGACGCGATCCGGGCCGCCGCCCAGCGGTTCCTGCACCAGCAGGACGAGATCGACAACTTCACCCGGGAGGTGCTGGCCGGCGCGCTGCGCTCGATCGTCGGCCGGCTCACCGTCGAGGAGGTCATCCGGGACCGGGCGGCGTTCGCCAGCGCGGTGGCCGAGGAGGCCGAGCACTCGATGACCAACCAGGGTCTGGTGCTGGACACCTTCCAGCTCCAGGACATCCTCGCCGAGGGCTCCTACCTGCAGGACCTGGGCCGGCCCGAGGCCGCCCGGGTGCTCAAGGACGCGGCGATCGCCGAGGCGCGGGCCCGGCAGCAGGCCGAGCAGGAGCGGCTGCTCGCCGAGGAGGCCATCGCCGAGGCGAACCGGAACCTGGCCCTCAAGCAGGCCGGCATCCAGGCCGAGATCGACGCCGCGAAGGCGAAGTCCGCGGCGGCCGGGCCGCTCGCCCAGGCCGAGCGGGACCAGGCGATCCTCTCCGAGCAGCAGAAGGTGGCCGAGCGCAACGCCGAACTCAAGCAGCGCCAACTCGACACCGAGGTGCGCAAGCCGGCCGACGCCGCCCGGTACAAGGTGGAACAGGAGGCCGAGGCGGCCCGCAACGCTGCGGTGCTGCACGCCGACGCGCAGCGCCAGTCCGTCATCGCCGCCGCGCAGGCCTCCGCCGAACAGGCCCGCCTCACCGGTGAGGGTGAGCGGGCACGGCGGGCCGCGCTCGCCGAGGCGAACGCCATCGAGGGCGCCAAGGAGGGTGAGGCCGAGCAGCGTCGGCGCTCCGCGATCGCCGAGGCGGTGGAGCGGGAGGGTCAGGCCGAGGCCGCGGCCATCCTGGCGAAGGGTGAGGCCGAAGCGGACGCGATGGCGCGCAAGGCCGAGGCGTTCGCCGCGTACGGCGAGGCGGCCGTGCTGGACCTGCTGGTCAAGGTGCTGCCGCAGGTCGTCGAGGCGGCCAGTGCGCCGATCGGGGCGATCGACAAGATGACGGTCATCTCCACCGACTTCGTCAG
>NZ_JAGPXZ010000957.1:0-2002 GCF_018070305.1 Micromonospora sp. M51
ACCTCACCGGAGCCGGGCTGCGCCTCCTCCTGCGCGTCGCCCTTCTTCGTGGTGGTGGCGCGCCGCGCCGCCGGGGCGGCCCAGGCGTCGGACATCCCCTCGGAGAGCACGTTCAGGGCGAGCACGGTGAGCAGGATCAGCAGGCCGGGGAAGAACGTGGCCCACCAGCCACCGATCTGGACCATCTCCTTGCCGAAGGCGATCACCGAGCCCCACGAGGACGCCGCCTCCTGGGGTGCCAGCCCGCCACCGATGAAGGAGAGCGACGCCTCGAACACGATGGCGTCGGCGACCATGACGGTGACGAAGACGAGGATCGGGGCGGCGCAGTTGCGCAGGATGTGCCGCCAGAGGATGTGCGGTCGCCGCGCGCCGATGATCCGTTCGGCCGCGACGTAGTCCTCGCGGTACTGCGAGAGCACGTTGGCGCGCACGATCCGCGCGATCGACGGCACGAAGACGAAGCCGATCGCGACCACGAGGACCACGAGGCTGTTCTTGCCGAACGAGATGATCAGCAGGGCGGAGAGCACGATGGCGGGGAAGGCCATGACGACGTCGAGGCAGCGCATCACCACCTCGTCGACGGCGGGCCGGCTGGTTCCGGCCAGCGCGCCCAGGATGGCGCCGACCACCAGGGCGATACCGGCGCTGCCGAAGCCCACGATCAACGACCGTCGGGTGCCGGCGACCAGCCGCGAGAACACGTCGCGTCCGAGCTTGTCCAGGCCGAACCAGTAGTCACCGTTCGGCCCGGTGAGCGCGGGACCGAGCCCGGCCTGCGCGGGGTCGTGCCGCAGGATCAGCGGCGCGAAGATGCCCACGACGACGATGAGCAGGACGAAGCTCAGTGCGATCCGGGCCGTGACGCTGAGCCGTTTGAAGGCGATGCCGGGGGCCGACAGCCGGGCGGTGAGTGTGCGACGCATCAGTGGGCTCCGCGCAGTCGAGGGTTGGCGAAGAGGTAGAGGATGTCGACCACCAGGTTCACGAGGACGAAGCAGATGGCGATGGTCAGCACGGTGCCCTGCGCGAGGGCTGTGTCGTTCTGCTGCACCGCGCTCATGATCTGGGTGCCCATGCCGGGCAACGAGAAGATCGCCTCGATCACGACGGTGCCGCCCAGCAGGTAGCCGATCCGCAGGCCCAGCACGGTGAGCGGGTTGACGAGCGCGTTGCGCAGCACGTTGCGTCCGATCACCACGCGGGGCGGCAGCCCGGCGCCGATGGCGGTACGCACGTAGTCCTTGTCGAGTTCCTCGACCATGGACGTGCGCACGATTCTGGCCAGTGAGCAGCCGACCGGCACGGCGAGCGCCAGCGCGGGCATGGCGAGGGACTGCAACCAGAGGGAGAGCGAGTCGCCGGGGTTGACGTACCCGCCGGTCGGGAAGACGGGGCGGCGGACCGACAGCTCCTGGATGAGCAGGAGGGCGAGCCAGAACGACGGCATGGCGATGCCGGCCATCGAGACGAACCGGATGACCTGGTCGGGCCAGCGGTCGCGGTACAGCGCGGCGGGGATGCCGAGGGCCAACGCGATGACCAGCGCACCGACGATTCCGAGGGCCGTCAGCTGGATCGTCAGGGGCAGCGCGAGGGCGATCTTGTCGGCGACCGGGACGGACGGCGGGAAGGTCACGCCGAGATCGCCCCGGAGCAGGTCGCCCAGGAAGTGCAGGTAGCGCAGGGGCAGCGGGTCGTCGAGCCCGTTGGCGGCCTTGAACGCGGCCACCTGCGCGGGGGTCGCCTGGTCACCGAGGACGGACAGCGCGGGATCGATCGGGGAGAACTGCATGATCACGAATACGAAGATCGTGATGCCCAGCACCAGCGGTATCAGGGTCAGGAGTCGTCGCGTGACCAGGCTCAGAACGCTCAGCATGGTGTCTTTCTCTCGTCGAGGGCCGCCGGGACGTCCCGCCCAGCCCGAGGGACAGGGGCTGGGCGGGACGCGGAGGGGTCGGGGTCCGGGCCCCCGAGGCGGAGCTCAGCCCTTTCG
>NZ_JAGPXZ010000958.1:0-2002 GCF_018070305.1 Micromonospora sp. M51
GAAGGCGGACGTGGTGCTGGCCGGCACCGACACCGTGGCCATCGGCCCGGCCGACCTCAACCTCAAGGAGGGCACCGCCACGATCGTCTACGCGATCGGCTCCGCCGAGGGCAAGACCCTCGACGTGGTGGCGCAGACCATCACCGGTCTGCACTCCTCTCCGGGCGGCGTGCCCAGCGGTGACGGCGGCCAGGCCGGCACCGGCGTGAACACCTGGTGGTACGCGCTGACCGGTGCCGGCGTACTCCTGCTGCTCGGTGGTGGGGTGCGGATGGCCACCGCGCGGACCGGCCGCAAGTGACGGTGCGCAACCGCGGCGCGCTGGCGGCCCTGGCCGCCGGCGTTGCCGCGCTCACCGTCGCCACCCTGGTGGCGTGCGGCTCCCAGCCGGCCGAGGACGTGGGCGCCGACGAGGCGGCCCAGCTCGCCACCGCCACCCCGTCGGCCGCCGGGACCGAGGGCCCTTCGGTCCCGGTGACCACCGGGGAGCTGCCGGCCGGGGCGGAGACCGTCAAGCCGGTCCGGCTGGCCATCCCGGCGATCGACGTCAAGGCCACGATCAACGCGGTGGGCATCAACAAGCGGACCAACGAGTTCGAGGTGCCGCCGAGCGTCGACGAGATCGGCTGGTACCGGTACGGCCCCGGCCTGGAGGCGGACGCCGGCTCGATCGTCATCGCCGGTCACGTGGACAGCGCCCAGCAGGGCAAGGGCGCGTTCTTCCGGCTGCGGGAGCTCGACCAGGGCGACACCCTGACCGCGACCGGCAGCGACGGCAAGGCCCGTGAGTACCGGGTCGTGGCCCGGGAGGAGTACGACAAGACCAAGATTCCGTTGGACCGCTACTTCGCCCGGGACGGCAAGCCGCGGCTGACCCTGATCACCTGCGGTGGGCCGTTCGACGCCAAGGCCCGCAAGTACCGCGACAACATCGTCGTCACCGCGGTGCCCGCCTGAGCGGGTACGCAGGCGACCGGCCGGGGTGGGGATCCCCACCCCGGCCGTTGCGCGGGAGGCCCCTCCGGCCTCCGCGTCCCGACCACACGGCCGTAGGCTGAACGGTGATGGCATACCTGGATCACGCGGCGACGACTCCGATGCTCGACGAGGCACTGGAGGCGTACGTCGCCACCGCCCGCGAGGTCGGCAACGCGTCCTCCCTGCACGCGGCGGGTCGCCGTGCCCGCCGCCGGGTCGAGGAGTCCCGCGAGCGGGTCGCCGCCGTTCTCGGTGCCCGGCCGTCCGAAGTGATCTTCACGGGTGGCGGGACGGAGAGCGACAACCTGGCGGTCAAGGGCATCTTCTGGGCCCGCCGGGACGCCTCCCCGGACCGTCGTCGAGTGGTCTCCAGCGCCGTCGAGCACCACGCCGTGCTGGACGCGGTCGACTGGATGGTCGAGCACGAGGGCGCCGAGGTCGGCCTGCTGCCGGTGGACGACGCCGGGCGACTGCACCCGGAGACCCTGCGCGCCGAGCTGGCCGCGTACGCCGACCGCGTCGCCGTGGTCACCGCCATGTGGGCGAACAACGAGGTGGGCA
Organism: Micromonospora sp. M51; assembly: GCF_018070305.1. NCBI lineage: Bacteria > Bacillati > Actinomycetota > Actinomycetes > Micromonosporales > Micromonosporaceae > Micromonospora > Micromonospora sp. M51. The sequence goes on from NZ_JAGPXZ010000958.1 coordinate 1,540, forward strand.
CGGTCCAGCCGGTGACCGAGCTGGCCGCCGTGGCCGCCGAGTACGGTGTGCCGTTCCACACCGACGCCATCCAGGCGGTCGGTCAGGTGCCCGTCGACTTCGCCGCCAGTGGGGTCGCCGCGCTGACCGTCACCGGCCACAAGCTGGGCGGCCCGACCGGCGTGGGTGCTCTCCTGCTCGCCCGGGACGTACCGGCGACGCCGCTGCTGCACGGTGGCGGTCAGGAGCGCGACATCCGTTCCGGCACGCTGGACACGGCCGGCATCGTCGCCTTCGCCGTCGCCGTGGAGGCGGCGGTGAAGGGCCAGCAGGAGTACGCGGCCCGGGTCGCCGCGCTCCGCGACGACCTGATCGAACGGGTCCGCCGGGCGGTGCCCGAGGTGATCTACAACGGCGATCCGGCCGACCGGCTGCCCGGCAACGCGCACTTCTCCTTCCCCGGCTGCGAGGGCGACGCCCTGCT
>NZ_JAGPXZ010000959.1:0-2000 GCF_018070305.1 Micromonospora sp. M51
GTTCTCGACCAGCTCGGCGAGGAGGTGGATGACATCGCCGACGGCCCGCCCCAGCACGCCGGCCGGTTGCACGTTGGTGATGTCCACCCGTTCGTACGCCTCGACCTCGGAGATCGCGCCACGGATCAGGTCGACCATCGCGACCGGGTTGCGCCAACCGCGGCCGGGGGCGGAGCCGGCGAGGATGACCAGGTCCTCGGCGTGCCGGCGGAGCCGGGTGGCCAGGTGGTCGACCTGGAACAACTCGGCCAGCTCGTCCGGGTCCTCGCTGCGCCGCTCCATCCGGTCCAGCAGGTGCAGCTGACGGTGCACCAGGCTCTGGCTGCGTCGGGCGATGTTGAGGAAGACCTCGTTGAGCCCGCGCCGCAGGGTGACCTCGTCCACAGCGGCCTGCACGGCGGTGCGCTGCACCTCGGTGAAGGCGCGCCCGACCTCGCCGATCTCGTCGTGGCCGTACTCCAGCGGCGGCGCCTCCCGGGCGACGTCGACCTGCTCGCCACGGCGCAGCCGGGTCACCACGTCGGGCAGCCGGTGCTCGGCCAGCTCCAGCGCGGCGGTGCGGACGCCGCTGAGCCGCCGGACCAGGGTGCGGCCGACCCGCAGCGCCACCAGCACCGAGACGACCACGGCGACGAGCCCGAGCACCCCGGCGGCGGCCAGCCGCACCAGGATGCGGACCGCCATCGGCACCGAACGGTCGGTGAGGGCGTCCGCCTCGGACAGCTCGAAGTCCCGCAGCTGCTGCTGCACCGCGTCCTGGCTGGCCTGCCAGGCCGCCGCGTCGACCGCCGGTCGGCCGGACCGGCTGGGTACGACCAGCGCGTCCTGCATGGCGCGCAGCCGGGTGAACGCCTCGCCCTCGGTCAGTCGTTGGTACGCGACCCGGCTGCTCTCGGGCAGGTCGGCCACGGCGCTCTCGGTGAGCCACCGTTGGTTGCCGATGGCCTGGACGAGCTGGGTGTGCTCCCCCTCGGCGAACCGTCCGGCGGTCAGCGCGCCGGCCAGCAGCGCGTCGCTCTGGCCGAGCAGCTCCCGGGAGCGGCCCAGCGCGGTGAGCGCCAGGGCCTGCCGGTTGATTCCCGGGTCGGTCAGGGTCGCCATGCCGGCGAACGCCTGGAAGGCCGCGGAGACCATGCCGCTGTACAGGTTGAGCGCGCCGGCCCGGTCCACCTTGCGGTCGTCGATGAACGTCCGCCCGCTGGGCAGCGCTGCCAGGGCGGTGATGAGCTGGTCGATCCGGGTTTCCGTCGCCGGCGAGCTGCACCACCGAGAGCCGGCGTTCCCGTTGCAGCTCGGTGACCACCGCCTCGCCGGGGCGACCCAGGTCGTACAGGAGGGTGCGGGCGGAGAGCAGGTTCAGGGCGGGACCGAAGGTCAGGGAGGTCGCGAAGATCCACAACGCCAGGAGCGCGGTCACCGGCGCGACGACCAACGCGGTCAGCTTCGAGCGGATCGGCCAGTCGCGGGTTTTCATCAGACCTCGCCCGTACAGGGTGGCAGGAGGGGCGCCGGCACCGCCGGGCAACGCTCCGGCCGGGCGCCTTGGGCAGGATACGTAATCGAGAGCTGTTGCACTACCGCCTGTCGCGCCGACATCGACGCTCCGGGATGTGCGCGGGCGTGGTCCGAATCCCACTTTTCTGGAACGAGTCAGATTCTGGCAGGTGGGGCAGTTGGAGCCTCGTCAGGAAAGTGTCTCGGATCGGGATTGGCGATCACTGCGCGGAGGGAATACCAGATGACGAAGGAGGAGCCCATGTCGTCCACGCAGATAGTCGTCATCGTGCTCGTCGTGCTGGTGATCGTCGCGGTGCTGGCCGTGGCCGCCCGCTCGCTCACCAACCGTCGCGCGCTCCGCAACCGGTTCGGCCCGGAGTACGACCGGGTGGTGGCGGAGCAGGACAGCCGGTCCGCCGCCGAGCGCGAACTGCGCGACCGGGAACGCCGGCATGCCGAGCTCACGCTCACCCCACTCACCCCGGAGTCCCGGGCCCGGTACG
>NZ_JAGPXZ010000096.1:0-12463 GCF_018070305.1 Micromonospora sp. M51
ACGGTCGATGAACCCGGTACGCGGCGGCGGGTCGGCCAACGCGCTCACGATCACCAACTGGTCGGCGTTGGCCACCACCACGCGTTCCAGCCGACCCTCGGCGGTGGTCTCGTCGTCGTCGGCGGTGCGCCGCAGCACCGAGCGGCGCTCGGCGATCCGGACGATGCGGGCGAGTGCGCCCTCCGCGCCGGACGTGTCGCCGACCAGGCTGACCCGGTCACCCACCACCACCGACTTGCGGCCCAGCTCGCGGGCCCGCATGGCGGTGACAGTGGGCAGCTCGGCGCCGACCACGCCGCGCTCGGCCCCGGACAGCACGCAGGTGTAGCGCCCCCGGTCGACGGCGATGACGAACCCGTCGACCGCGTCGGCGTGCTGCGGGCGGGTGCGCGTACGCGGGCGTGACGACTTACCGGGCCGGACCCGTACGTCGTCCTCGTCGTACTCCCGCCGTTTGGTCGCCAGGACCTTCCTCCGTCGCGTCAGCTCTTGCCGGTCACCATCGCTGACCATAGTGCCGGGAACTCGGGCATCGTCTTGGAGGTACACCCCACGTCGTCCACCTCGATGCCCGGAACGGCGAGCCCGGCCACCGCGGCGGCGTGCGCCATCCGGTGGTCGTGGTAGGTGCGGAAGAGCCCGCCGCGCAGCGGACGGGGCCGGATCTCCAACCCGTCGGGGGTCTCGGTGATGTCCGCGCCGAGCCCGCCGAACTCCCGCGTGAGCGCGGCGAGCCGGTCGGTCTCGTGGCCCCGGATGTGCCCGACGCCGGTGAAGACCGACGGTGAGTCGGCCAGCAGGGCCAGCGCGGTCAGCACGAGGGTCAGCTCGCCGACGTCGGACAGGTCGGCGGTCAGACCGTGCACCACGCCGGTGCCGCGCACGGTCAGCCCGTCGGTGGAGAGGCTGACCTCGCCGCCCATCCGTTGCAGCAGCGAGCGGAGCTGCTCGACCGGCTGGGCGCTGCTGTGCGGCCAGCCCTGCAGGGTCACCTCACCGCCGGTGACCAGGGCGGCGGCGAAGAACGGCACGGCGCCGGAGAGATCCGGCTCGACGTCCCAGCCGCGCCCGGTGAGCGGGCCGGGCTCGACGGTCCAGACATCGGGGGTGCTGTCGTCGACCGCCGCGCCGGCGGCCCGCAGCATCTGCACCGTCATCCGCAGGTGCGGCGCGGACGGCACCGGCGGGCCGACGTGGCGCACCACGACGCCCCGGTCGAAGCGCGGGGCGGCCAGCAACAGCCCGGAGACGAGCTGGCTGGAGGCGGACGCGTCGATCACCACCTCGCCCCCGGTGACCCGGCCGGTGCCGAGCACGGTCAGCGGCAGGCTGCCGGTGCCGGTGACGTCGATCCGGACGCCCAGCGAGCGCAGCGCGTCGACCAGCGGGCCCAGCGGCCGGGTGCGGACGTACGGGTCGCCGTCGAAGCTGACCTGCCCGTCGGCCAGGCCCGCCACCGGTGGCACGAACCGCATCACGGTGCCGGCCAGCCCGACGTCGACGTGGGCGGGGCCGACCAGGGGGTGCGGTCGGACCAGCCAGCGCTCGTCGTCGCTGATCGACACGTGCGCGCCCATCGCCCGCAGGCCGGCGGCCATCAACTCGGTGTCCCGGGCGCGCAGCGGCCGGGCCAGCGTCGACGGGCCGGCAGCCAGCGCGCTGAGCACCAGGGCGCGGGCCGTCATCGATTTGGAACCGGGCAGGCGCAACGTCGCTGCCACCGGGTCGGATGCGGTCGGTGCGGTCCACGGCTGCGGCGGCCGGGTCGCTGTCAGGTTCCCCACGGTTACATTCTGCCGTGTCGTCGGGGGTCCGGCGGCACCCGGCGCTCGTACTCCCGGTTGGCGGGACAGCCGACAGCGCCCCCGACGCGTTAGCGTGTGCCCCATGTGCGGCAGGTACGCGACGACCCGGAGCTCCGGCGAGCTGAGCGCGCTGTTCGAGTCGTCCGACGACTCCGACGGCCTGGTCCGCGCCGATCACAACGTCGCGCCCACCGACCCGGTGCCGCTGGTCCGGCTCAGCCCGGAGGGGCACCGCAGCCTCTGTGTCGGCCGCTGGGGTCTGTTGCCGCACTGGTCCCGGTCCGCCTCGGCGGCGGCCCGCATGATCAACGCGCGGGCGGAGACGGTGGCCACCAGCCGGGCGTACGCGGGCTCCTTCGCCCGTCGCCGCTGTCTGGTCCCCGCCGACGGCTGGTACGAGTGGGTCCGGCTGCCCGACGGTGGCCGCCAGGCGTACTTCATGACCCCCCGGGACGGTTCGGTGCTCGCCCTGGCCGGCATCTGGTCGGTCTGGGAGTCCGACGCCGAGACCCGGCTCACCTTCAGCGTGCTGACGACCGCGGCGCTCGGCGACCTGACCGAGGTGCACGACCGGATGCCGGTGCTGCTGCCAGCGGAGCGTTGGTCGTCGTGGTTGGCCCCGACGGACGAGCCGGAGCGGCTGCTCAGCCCGGCGTCAGCGGAGCAGTTGGCGGGGTTGGAGATCCGCCCGGTGGGCGCGGCGGTGGGAGACGTCCGCAACGACGGGCCGCACCTGACCGCCCGGGTGCCGGTGGCGCCAACGGTGACGCCGCAGGAGTTGACCCTTTTCTGACGCTGTCGCGCATCGTTGGCCGCCGATTTGCCAGGGTTCCGCGTGATTCGTCTCCCGACTGTTCAGTCAGGTTCCCGGCAGACACTTGTCCCGATGTTGCGAAGTGCGATAGAACACAGCGCCGGTAGTGGACATCGATTCGCACGGGGCGGACGACGTCCACCGATTTTGCCGGTCCCACGGGGGAGGTGGGCGGATGACACGGGCACGTATGCCGCGTCCGCACGAGGTGGCGGCGGCGCGGCGAGATCCGCGACTGCTGCGGGCAGTGCGGGAACGGCGACAGGACGACGCGTGGCGTACCAGGGGTACCTGCCAGAGCGTCGATCCGGAGACCTTCTTTCCGGCACCGAACGAACCGGCGGACGCCGCCGTCGCGTTGTGCCGCAGTTGTGACGTACAGGGGTCCTGCCTGGCCTGGGCCCTCGACGTCGGCGACTGCCACGGCGTCTGGGGCGGCACCACGCCGCGGGAACGACGGGCGATGCTCGTCGCCTGGCGCGGTGAGGTCGACCCCGACCCGGACGCCATCGACGACGCCGGCCCGCCGGTGCGCGATCGCCTGCTCGCCCTGGTCCCGCTGAGCTGATCGGCGGCCGGGTTCACACCCGTCGGCGGTGCGGCGGCGCAGAATGGGGCGGTGCCACCCAGCGACGACATCGACACCCCGCGCGGTCCGGCGCGGATCGACACCGACCTGCCGGCCCGACCGGCCACCGCCCTGCTCGTCCTCGGGCACGGTGCGGGCGGCAGCGTCGACGCGCCTGACCTGCTCGCGGTCCGGGACGCGTCGGTCGCTGCCGGGCTGGCGGTGGTCCGGGTGACCCAGCCGTACCGGGTCGCCGGTCGACGGGCGCCGGCACCGGCCGGTCACCTCGACGAAGCCTGGGCGGCGGTGCTCGGCGTGCTGCGTGACCGGCACGCCGACGTGCCGACGGTGCTGGTCGGTGGGCGTTCCAGTGGCGCGCGGGTGGCCTGCCGGACGGCCCGCGCGGTGGGCGCGGTGGGCGTGGTCGCCCTGGCCTTTCCGCTGCACCCGCCCGGCCGGCCGGAACGCTCACGGGCCGCCGAGCTGGACACCGGCCTGCCGACGCTTGTCGTCAACGGTGACCGGGACCCGTTCGGGACGCCGGAGCCGGGGCCGGCGGTGCAGGTGGTGAGCCGTCCCGGTGAGACGCACGATCTGCGCCGGGATCCGGCCGGTACCGCCGCCGCCGTGCGCGACTGGCTGTCCGCCCAGGGCTGGGCGGCCGGCTGACCGGTCGCGTCGGCTCGCGGGGGCGCCCGTTTCCGGTGCCGGGCACGGGTCGTTGCATCCGATGGTGCCGCCGGCCCGATCCGGGCTGGTGACACCAGTCCTCCCAGGCCCTTCCTGGTCCCAGCGCCGGCCGCCGTCGGGGCCGGGACCAGGAACGGGGAGAGCCGGCCGGAATGCCCCAGTGGTCATCTCGCGTTACTACCCCCGGACGACTTTTCTGCGAGGGGGGTGACCGGTGCCAACCGAGACACGAAGCCTGGAACAGGATGAACGGGACGCCCGGCAGTTGAAGCGGCTGCTGGACGGCCCGCAGTGGCCCGCCACGGCGGGACCGGGCGGGGTGGGTGCGGTGAGCACGGGCACACCAGCCGGAAGTGAATCTGTGGGTAGGTCTGTGCGCGTATCCTCGGCGGGACAGCATCCGACGCGAGGGGATGTGCGGTTGACCACCGAGAAGACGGACGAGCGCAGGGCCCGATTCGAGCGGGACGCGATGCCATTCGTCGATCAGCTCTACGCTGCTGGGCTGCGAATGACGCGCAACCCGGCGGATGCCGAGGACCTGGTCCAGGAGACCTACCTGAAGGCGTACGCGGCCTTCCACCAGTTCGAGCAGGGCACGAACCTGAAGGCCTGGCTGTACCGGATCCTGACCAACACCTACATCAACTCCTACAGCAAGCGGCAGCGCCAGCCGATCCAGGCGCCCACGGAGTAGATCACCGACTGGCAGCTCGCAGAGGCCGAGTCGCTCACCTCCAGCGGGTTGCGCTCCGCCGAGACGGAGGCACTGGACCGGCTGCCGGACAGTGACGTCAAGGAGGCCCTCCAGCAGTTGCCGGAGGAGTTCCGCCTGGCCGTCTACCTCACCGATGTCGAGGGCTTTTCCTACAAGGAGGTCGCGGACATCATGGGTACGCCGATCGGCACCGTGATGTCGCGTCTGCACCGTGGCCGTCGTAATCTGCGCAAGCTGCTCGAGCGCTACGCGGGGGAGCGGGGCTTCAGTGCGGCCCGCTCGGCGAAGGGTTCGACCGCCGCCGCTGCCGGCCGGGAGGTGTGACGTGAGCTGTGGGGAGCCGCACGAGACGGACTGCCGCGAAGTCCTCGCGGAGGTGTATCTCTACCTGGATCTGGAGTGCGCCGACGAGCGCCGCTCGCTGATCCGGCACCACCTGGACGAGTGCGGGCCCTGCCTGCGCGAGTACGGGCTGGAGCAGGAGGTGCGGGCGCTGGTGGCGCGTTGCTGTGGCAACGAGACCGCGCCGGACGAGCTGCGTGAGCGGCTGCGGGTCAAGCTCACCGAGCTGGTGGTCTTCGAGACCAGCGATTCCCGTGAGCTGGCCGACTGAGCGTCGGCATGAGCTGGCAAGACCGGTGGCCCGGGTCGAAGTCGACCCGGGCCACCGGTGTATCCGGCCTCGGCCGGCTGAGCGACGACGGGCAGTGGGCCCGTCGACCCGTTCAGGAGTTGGGACGCTTGCCGTGGTTCGCGGCGCTCTTCTTACGAGCCTTCTTCTTCCGGGACTTCTTCGCCATGCTGACCTCCTCGTGATGGGTCGGATCCGTCCTGCGCACGACCTCGGCGCGGATGCGGCCACCGGCGGTCCGGCGTCGGGTCCGACCCGCTGATGGTAGTGCGGTCGGCACCCGCCGCCTCCCCCAGGGCGGGACTGCCGTCGCGGCTGTGCCGCTGCGCGCCCACCACCGGTCGACGCATGATTGGATACATCGGCAGGCACGTCGCGAAGAGGGAGGGCCTGAACATGGCCGAGGAGATCCGCGCCGAGATGGTGGCCAACGTCTGGAAGGTCGTCGCCGCGGCGGGTGACACGGTGGCCGAGGGTGACACCCTGGTGATCCTCGAGTCGATGAAGATGGAGATCCCGGTCGTCGCCGAGTCCGACGGTGTGCTGCAGCAGCTCGCCGTGCACGAGGGCGACGTCGTGCAGGACGGTGACCTGATCGCGGTGATTGCGTGACCGGTTTACTGGTCCGTCCGGCCGAGCCCGCCGACTTTCCGGCGGTGGCCCGGCTGACCGTTGCCGCGTACGAGGCGGACGGTCAGCTCAAGGGCGAGCACGGGTACGGCGAGGTGCTGGCCGACGTGGCGACCCGGGCCGCCAGCGGCGAGGTGCTGGTCGCTGTCGACGAGCTGACCGGCGCGGTGCTCGGCTCGGTCACGTTCGTGCTGCCGGGCACCCCGTTCGCGGAGCTGTCCGGGCCGGGCGAGGCGGAGTTCCGGATGCTCGCCGTCGACCCGGGCGCGCAGGGTCGTGGCGTCGGTGCCGTGTTGGTCGAGGCGTGCGTCGACCGGGCTACCGGGTTGGGTTGCACGGCGGTGGTGATCTGCGTCCGGGCCGGGATGGCCGATCCGGCGCACCGGCTCTACTCGCGGCGCGGGTTCGTCCGCTCGCCGGAGAAGGACTGGTCACCGGCACCGGGCGTGGACCTGCTCGGCCTGCGCCTGGAGCTGGCGCGCCGCTGAGCCGCCGGGCCGTTCCCGCTGAACCGCCCACCGCCGGGCCGTGCTGAGCCGCCGGGCGGGCCCGGGTCAGGCGTCGGGCTCTGTACCGATGGCGGCCAGCAGCTCGTCGGCCACGTCCAGGGCGAGCTTGCGACGTTCGTCGTCGCTGATGTGCGGGGCGCGGACCGCGAACCAGCTGGTGTGCACCGCGAACAGCGACAGCACGGCGCGCAGTTGGGCGGCGGGGGAGTCGTCGCCCCGGCAGAGCGCCCCGGCCAGCTCCATCATCCGGCCGCGCATCTTCTGGCCGGAGGAGAGACTCTTGAGCGCGGTCTGGTTCTGCTCGAAGAAGCGCATCACCGACGGCTGACTGCCGTCGAACATCGTGTCGGCGTATCGGGAGATCAGCTCCCGCCGGGTGGCCAGGGTGGCGGGCTGGGTGGCGGCCCAGGCGGTCAGCGCGTCCATCCGCTCCAGGCGGTCCTCGACGAAGCTGGCGACGATGTCGTCCTTGCTCTTGAAGTGGTAGTAGAGCGCAGCTTTGGTGACGTTGAGGCGCTCGGCGATCTCCCGGAGCGAGGTCTTCTCGTACCCCTGCTCGGTGAAGAGTTCGAGCGCGACGGCCTTGATCCGTTCCCGCGTTCCGCCGCCTGTGCTCTCGCTCACGCACGCCCTCCAAATGGCTTGACCGTTGCTCGTACCCAACTTACCGTGCGGCTAGTAAGGTGACTAGCCGGGCGGCAAGTAAGTACGGCAATCCTCGGGGGGAGCTTATCCATGACTCAGGCAACCCAGGTCGGCACACGACCCAACAACATCAGGGTCGTGCTGTTCGGGCTGATGATCGCGATGATGCTCGCGATGCTCGACAACATGATCGTCAGCACCGCGCTACCGCGGATCGTCGGCGAGTTCGGCGGGCTCAACCACTTCACCTGGGTGGTCACCGCGTACGTCCTGGGCACCACCGTCTCCACCCCGATCTGGGGCAAGCTCGGTGACCTCTACGGCCGCAAGTCGGTCTTCCTGACCTCGGTCGTCATCTTCCTGGTCGGCTCCGCCCTCTGCGGCATGGCCGGCTCCGGCATGTTCGGCGGCCCGCAGGACGGCATGGTCCAGCTCATCGCCTTCCGGGCCGTGCAGGGCCTCGGCGCCGGTGGCCTCATGGTCGGCGTGATGGCGATCATCGGTGACCTGGTCCCGCCCCGCGAGCGCGGGCGCTACCAGGGCATGATCGCCGGCATCATGGCCATCGCCATGGTCGCCGGCCCGCTGGTCGGCGGCTTCATCACCGACCACCTCTCCTGGCGCTGGGCGTTCTACGTGAACCTGCCGCTGGGCGGTGTCGCGCTGCTCGTGCTGATCACCACCATGCACCTGCCGAAGTACCGCACCGAGCACCGGATCGACTGGCTCGGCGCCGGGCTGCTCTCGGTCGGCATCACCGCGATCGTGCTCATCACCACCTGGGGTGGCAACGAGTACGACTGGACCTCGACGCAGATCCTCGGCCTGGCCGTGCTGGCCGTCGTCGCACTGGTCGTGTTCGGCCTCGTGGAACGCCGGGTCCAGGAGCCGATCCTGCCGTTGGCGCTCTTCGCCAACCGCAACTTCGCGCTGATCTCGGTGATCGGGTTCCTGCTCGGCTTCGCGATGTTCGGCGCGATGAACTTCCTGCCGCTCTACCAGCAGACCGTGCAGGGGGCGTCGGCGACAAACAGTGGTCTGCTGCTGCTGCCCCTGATGTTCGGCATGCTGGTCGTCTCGCTGGTCATCGGCCGGGCGATCACCCGCAACGGCAGGTACCGGGCGTACCCGATCATCGGTGGTGTGGTGATGACCGCGGGCATGGCGCTGCTGTCCATGCTCGACACCGACACCAGCAAGCTGATGTCCTCGCTGTACATGATCGTGCTCGGCGTCGGCATGGGCTTCCTCATGCAGACGTCGATGCTGATCGCGCAGAACAGCGTGGAGCAGAAGGACCTCGGCGCGGCCAGCGGCGCGGCCACCTTCTTCCGGTCGATCGGCGGCTCGTTCGGCATCTCGCTGTTCGGTGCGATCTTCGCCAACCGGCTGGCCAGCTCGGAGGGCGGTCGGGCCTTCGGCGGCGGCGAGGCCGGCGCCGGGATGGACCTGGCGAAGCTCAGGGAGCTGCCCGCTCAGGCCCGCGAGGCGGTGCTCGGCGGTCTCTCCGACGCCATCTCGCACGTCTTCCTCTGGGCGGTCCTGTTCACCATCGTGATCCCGGTGCTCGCCTGGTTCATCAAGGAGATCCCGCTGCGGACCGCGAACGAGGCCCCGCCGCAGGCCACCCCGGAGGAGGACGCCGAGGTCGCCCTCGGCAAGGCCCCCGTCGCGTAACCCCCCACCCCACCCCACCCCGCCCCTAGCCCCACACCCCCGCGATCTTGCACTTTGTGCGGTGACATAAGCCCTCTATACCGGCAAAACGCCGACAGAAAGTGCAAGATCGCGGGGATGGGGCGCGGGCAAGATCGCGGGGTTGGCAGGGAGTCAGCGGCGGAGCAGGCGTTGCCAGAGGCGGCGTAGGGGGTTGCGGGGGCGGGGGAGTCGGGGGGAGTGGGCGTTCAGCAGCTCGGTGGCCAGTGCCGCGGTCGCCGGGTCGAGCTGTGGGGCGGCCAGTGCCAGGTGCGCCAGTGACGCGGCGATCGGGACCGGTCGGGTCCGCGCCACGGCGGCCACGTCGGCCAGCCGCTCCGCCACCACCCGGGCCACGTCCGGCCGGACCGAAGGGTCCACCCAGGCCGCGGTGACGAGGGCGAACAGCGCCGCCTCGGTGACCCAGTCCTCGACGCCCCAGACCAGGTCGAGGAGCACCCGGCGTCGGGTCGAGCCCTCCCACGGCTCGTCGGTGCGGTGGTGCAGCAGCCCCAGACAGGCCCACACCTGGACCCCACGGACCCAGACCGACGGGTCGTGGGCGGCCAGCAGCCGACCTACCGCGTTGGCCGGCGCGGCCGGCGGGTGCACCAGCAGGCCGAGCAGGTCGGCCAGCTCAAGGCCGGCCAGGCCCACCGCCGCGTCGTACGCCGCCGGTGGGTGCGCCCACGCCGGGTGGGCGATCTGCCCGATCCGTTCGACAGCAGCCGCCGAGGGAGCGGCCAGCGCGGGCGTGGGGACGGCGTCCGCGTAGTGCCACAACCGCTGCGCGGACGCCCGTCGGGGTTCGCGCGGGTCGGGCTCCGGCGCGCCGACGACCTCGATCCGCAGCCCGGGGGCGGTGGCGATCGCCGTCCCGACCGCGCTGGGCGGGGCGGCGGCGGGTAGGCGTACGGCGCCGCCGAGACCGTTGTCGTCATCGGCCACCGCCTGGCGCATCGCGTCGACCAGGGGCCCGCCGGCCGGGGTGAGTTGCCCGAGCCAGGGCTTGCCCCGGCAGCACTGGGCCAGGTCGCCGTGCTCGTGGCTGTCGTCCGGGTGGTCCCGCACGAAGTCGGCGAGAGCTACCAGGTGGGCGAGGTCACCGTCGCGCAGGTGCCGCAGGCGGTGGGCGGTGTGCACCGCGCAGTCGAACGACGGATCGCGGGCCAGCGCCCGCTCGGTCCACTCCAGCGCTTCGTCCAGTCGGCCGATCTCGGCCAGGGTGCCGGCGATGTCCGCGTAGATCGCCAGGTCGTCGGGGTCCAGCTCGACGGCCCGACCGAGGGCCGCGAGGCCGTCGCGGGTCCGGCCCGAGCTGCGGTACGCGTACCCGAGCCACACCTCGCCCATCTTCGAGGGCTGGGCGCGTACCCCTCGGGTGGCCCAGCGGACCGCCAGCTCGGTCTCGCCGAGGCGCCGGGCCAGCGCGGACGCCGCGCCCAGCAGTAGGCCGTGTTCCGGGTGCACGGTGGCCGCGTTGCGCGCGAGGGTGAGGTACGGGGACAGCGGGGCCCGGCCGATGCGGGGGACGGGGTCGGGCAGCGCGGCGCAGACCTGCATGAGGACGCGGGCGATGTGCTCCGGCTCCAGTCGTTCGGCCAGTTCGGGCGCGGTCACCCAGGGCACGGCTGCCCACTCGGTGCCGGGTGCGTACGCCGTCGCCGCGGCCAGCAGCTCCAGCCCTTCGGCGGGGCGGCCGGCGGTGGCGAGGAGGTGCGCGCGGGCGACCACCGCGCCCACGAAGGTGTGGTGGTTGATCGGGAAGAGGTCGAGGCCGCCGCCGCTCGTCGCAGCAAGCCGGGCCAGCGTCTCGTGCACCTCCGGAAGGGTGGGGGCCTGCGCCAACGCGCCGGCGAGGTGGCCGGCGGCGTGGTGCAGGTCGCCCTCGTCGAGGGCCAGCCGGGCCAGCGCCAGCTCCTCCGTCACGGAGAGCGCGGGATCGTCCGTTCCCTCAGGCACGTCGTCCTCTCGTGGCAGCTAGACCGGGTGCGGCGGGTGAAGCTTAGTTGATATTGAGATCAACTGGTGATCAGCTGCGCAGTCCTGCTCGTTCGATTGCTGAGATACGGTTAAAAGTGCAAGACTGAGCAAGAATCGCGCGGCAATCGCGCAGGGGAGGGGTTTCCGTGACACGTGCAGGGGCTGGAATGGCCGCCGACATCGACGAGCAGCCGGCTGGCTACGCGCGCCTGCTCTCCGCGGCCAACGCCGCGGAGATCGCCCGGGTCGCGGCGGTCATCGCCGAACGGCGGCCACGGCACGTCGTCTTCACCGCGCGGGGCACCTCTGACCACGCGGCGCTCTACGGGGCCTACCTGACCGAGATCCGGCTCGGCCTGCCCGCTGGGCTCGCCTCGCCCAGCGTCGTCACCCTGTTCGGGGCCCGCCCCGACCTGTCCGACGCGCTGGTCGTCGGGGTCAGCCAGAGCGGTGGCTCGCCCGACCTGGCCGAGGTGCTGCGCGCCGCCCGCGCCTCCGGGGCGCTGACCCTCGCGGTGACCAACGCCCCCGACTCGCCGCTGGTCGACGTGGCCGAGCTGAGCGTCGACATCGCCGCCGGGCACGAGCGGGCGGTGGCCGCTACCAAGACGTACACCGCCGAGCTGCTCGCCCTGTTGATGCTGGTGGAGGGGGTCCGGGCCGGCGACGGGGTGCTGCCGACCGCCGAACGGGAAGCGCTCGACGCGCTGCCCGAGCTGGCTGCCCGCACCCTGGCCGACGACACCCCGGCCCAGCTCGCCCCGCGCTACCGGTTCGCCCGCCAGTTGGTCACCACCGGCCGGGGGTACGCCTACCCGACCGCCCGGGAGGCCGCGCTCAAGCTGATGGAGACCTCGTACCTGCCGGCGCTCGCCTTCTCCGGTGCCGACCTGCTGCACGGCCCGCTCGCGATGACCGACCCGGAGGTCCCGGTGCTCGCCGTGGTCGGCTCCGGCCCCGGTGGCCGGTCGATGGGGGAGGTGCTGCCCCGCCTCGGCGAACGCCGCGCCGACGTCGTGGTGGTCGGCTCCGCCGACGTGCCGGGCGCGACCCGGCTGGCCGTTCCCGAGGTCGACGAGCGGTACGCCCCACTGCTGGACATCCTGCCGATGCAGCGGCTGGCGCTGGCCCTGGCGCTCACCCGGGGCGAGGATCCGGACGCGCCGCGCGGGTTGAAGAAGGTCACCGCGACGATGTGAGGCGTGGCGTGGCACCCTGGTCACCGTGTCCACGCTGCGCGACCTCGCCGAGGAGCACACCCATCTCCGTCCGGCCGACATCGACCACCTGCACCGGATCGCCGGCGACTGGCAGCTGCTCTCCGATCTGTCCTTCGCTGACCTGCTGCTCTGGGTGCCTGTCGACACCGAGGGCACGTTCCTCTGCGTCGCCCAGGTCCGTCCGACCACCGCGCCGACCGCGTACCAGGACGACCAGGTGGGTCGGATCGTCGGCGGACCGGAGGTGGCCCACCTGGGGGTGGCGTACTCCCAGGGTCGGATCTGGCGGGAGGGCGACCCGGTCTGGTACGGCGACGTGCCGGCCCGACACGAGGCGATCCCGGTTCGGCTGCGTACCGCCGAGGGGGAGGCCGGCGAGGTGATCGCCGTGGTGGGGCGGGACACCAACCTCTCCACCGCGCGTACGCCCAGCCAGCTGGAGCTCAACTACCTCACCACCGCCGACGACCTGGCGCAGATGATCGCGGACGGCACCTTCCCGCCGCCCCGGCATCCGGGCGAGACCACCTCGGCGCCCCGGGTCGGCGACGGTCT
>NZ_JAGPXZ010000960.1:0-1998 GCF_018070305.1 Micromonospora sp. M51
GCCAGAGCACCAGCTCACTGCTCGACTCGAGGTCGTAGAAGACCTGGTAGGACACCCCGCCGACGACGCTGAACGCGTCGGCCTTGGTGATCGCCTCCGCGACCCCCCGGGTGCCCGCCGCGAAGGCCGGCATCTCGAACACGCCCATCGGGCCGTTCCAGAAGATCGTCTTCGCCTGGGACAGCGCGGCGCTGAAGCCAGCCACCGTCTCCGGGCCGACATCCAGGCCGAGCCGGTGGCTCGGGATGCCGTCGACCCGCACCGTGTCGTGCGCCGCGTCCGGGGCGAACGCGTCCGCGACCACCACGTCGACCGGAAGCATGATCTTGCCGCCGGACCGCTCCAGCAGGTTACGGCAGGTCTCGACCATGTCCTTCTCCAGCAGCGAGGTGCCCACCTCCAGGCCCTGGGCCTTGAGGAAGGTGAAGCACATCCCGCCACCGATGAGCAGCCGGTCGACGGTGGGCAGCAGCGCCTCGATCACGGCGAGCTTGTCGGACACCTTCGACCCACCGAGCACCACCACGTACGGTCGCTCGGGCTCACCGGTGAGCTTGGAGAGGACCTCGACCTCACGCAGCACCAGCCGGCCCGCGACGTGCGGCAACCGGGCCGGCACGTCGAAGACGCTGGCGTGCTTGCGGTGCACGGCACCGAACGCGTCGTCCACGTAGGCGTCGCCGAACGCGGCGAGCTGGTCGGCGAAGGCACCCCGCTCGGCCTCGTCCTTGCTGGTCTCACCGGCGTTGAAGCGCAGGTTCTCCAGGAGGGCGACCTGACCGTCGGCCAGGCCGGCCACTGTGGAACGGGCGGAGTCGCCGACGGTGTCGGTGGCGAAGTGCACCGGCGCGCCGAGCAGCTCACCGAGGCGCCCGGCGACCGGGCCCAGGCTGAACTGCGGGTCCGGAGCGCCCTTCGGACGGCCCAGGTGCGAGCAGACGACCACCTTCGCGCCGGCCTCGACCAGCGCGCCGAGGGTCGGCAGCACCGCACGGATCCGGCCGTCATCGGTGATGGCACCGGTCTGCTTGTCGAGCGGGACGTTCAGGTCGGCGCGCACCAGCACGCGCCGACCCGACACCCCCTCGGCGAGCAGATCGTCGAGGGTCCGGATGCTCACAGCGAGCTACCGACCAGCTTGACGAGGTCGACCAGGCGGTTGGAGTAGCCCCACTCGTTGTCGTACCAGCCGACGACCTTGACCTGGTTGCCGACCACCTTGGTCAGCGGCGCGTCGAAGATGCACGACGCCGGGTCGGTCACGATGTCGGTGGAGACGATCGGGTCCTCGTTGTAGACCAGGATGCCCTTGAGCGGGCCGTCCGCGGCGGCCTTCAGCGCGGCGTTGACCTCGTCGACGGTGGTCTCGCGACCCACGTTGACGGTGAGGTCGGTGACGGAGCCGGTCGGGATCGGCACCCGCAGGGCGTACCCGTCGAGCTTGCCCTTGAGGTCCGGCAGGACCAGGCCGATCGCCTTGGCGGCGCCGGTGGAGGTCGGCACGATGTTCAGCGCGGCGGCCCGGGCCCGACGCAGGTCCGAGTGCGGCGCGTCCTGGAGGTTCTGGTCCTGGGTGTACGCGTGGATCGTCGTCATCAGACCGTGCTGGATGCCGAACGTGTCGTGCAGGACCTTCGCCATCGGGGCGAGGCAGTTGGTGGTGCACGAGGCGTTGGAGATGATGGTGTGCTTCGCCGGGTCGTAGGTGTCGTGGTTGACACCCATGACGACGGTGACGTCCTCGTTCTTCGCCGGTGCGGAGATGATGACCTTCTTGGCCCCGCCGTCGACGTGCGCCTTGGCCTTGGTGGCGTCGGTGAAGAAGCCGGTCGACTCGATGACGACGTCGGCGCCGACCTCGCCCCACGGCAGCTTCGACGGGTCCTTCTCGGCGTACGCCTTGATGGTCCGGCCACCGACGGTGATCTCGTCGGCGGTGGCCTTGACCTCGTAGGGCAGACGACCGAGGATGCTGTCGTACTTGAGCAGGTGGGCGAG
>NZ_JAGPXZ010000961.1:0-1997 GCF_018070305.1 Micromonospora sp. M51
GTACTCGGCCGAAGGCTGCTACCACGACACCCACGACAACGACGCGCTGAAAAGGGTCCTGCTCGACCCGCTCGGGCCGGGCGGAGATCGGCGCTTCCAACACGCGGTCTACGAGCGCGCCGCGGACGCTGTGCTGTCCCCGCCGGTCACGACCGCCCCACCCGACGCCGTGCTCGTCTTCGACGGCGTCTTCCTCCTGCGCCCGGAGTTGGTCGACCGGTGGGACCTGCGCATCTTCGTGTCCACGGCACTGGAGAAGACAGTGGATCGTGCCGTCATCCGGGAGTACCGGGTGTCACCTCGGGCCGACGTCGAACGACGCTGGCGCGAGCGTTACATCCCTTCTCAGCAGCTCTACTTCGCTACGGCCCGCCCGACCCAGCACGCCGACATCGTCGTGCACAACGACGAGCCGCAGCGACCGGTCTGGGAGACCGCCCGCCGAGAAGATCCGTTCACCGAAACCCCGGGCGGCCGGTGAGAGAGTCGCGGCTACGAGTGATCCGGGGCCGGGTGCTCCACGTAGTCGCCAAACGGCTCGACGGACCCATCCCACCCGTTCCCACCTCGCTGGGTCACCTGCCCGTCCGCGTAGGTGTACGACCAGCGGGCCCCGTCCTCACCCTCGATCTCCACGGTGCCCTCGCTAACGAACGGCGCAATCGCGACGTAGAAGGCGGTCGCCCGGTCCGACCACTTGGGATCGCCCTCGTCGTCGTGCCCGAACTCGATCCAGTCCGCGTCGCGGACGATGGAGGCGCGGGCCGCCTCCGCGAGGTCGACCAGCGTGCCATCGGACGGAAACCCGTCCGGCCCGTACCAGTCACCTCGTTCAGCCAGCGCGGCCTGGACGGCGATGGCCGCGGCGGCGTCCTCCGACTCCGGGAGGTGCAGACGGCCTGACGGTGACACTGTGTATCCCACGGCGGGCACCCTACAACGGTCGATGCACACCACGCCGCAGGCGTTCGCTGCCGTCGATGCGACTGACGCGCCTGCCACCGTCACCACCCCCGGAGCAATTCACGCGGTGGCGCAACGCCTCACTGCAGCACGCGGTAGGTCACGTGCAGCACCGAACTCGCCGCCCGCGCCGTCACCTGTTCGAGGTTCAGTGGCGGAACACCCTCGAACAGCCGTACGCCGGCGCCGAGGGTGAGCGGCACGATGTGCAGCCGCAGCTCGTCGACCAGACCGGCGGCGAGGTACTGGTTGATGGTGGTCGAGCCGCCGTGGATCAGGACGTCGCCGTCGCCGGCCGCCGCGCGCGCCTGCGCGAGCGCCGACTCGATCCCGTCCGTGACGAAGTGGAAGGTGGTGCCGCCCTCCATCGGCTGCGGCTCACGCGCGTGATGGGTGAGTACGAACACCGGCTTGTGGAACGGCGGATCGTCACCCCACCAGCCGTTCCACTGCCGGTCCCACGCGCCGCGCACCGGGCCGAACATGTTGCGCCCCATGATGACCGCTGAGGCGGCTGTGGTCTGGTCGAGTTCGGCCCGGTTCTCGTCGGCGGCGTCGAACATCCAGGAGTGCAGCCCCGCGCCCCAGCCGTCACCGCCGTCGTCGCCGAACGGGCGTTCCTCGGTCTGGTTGTGACCGGCCGAGTACCCGTCGGCGGAGATGGTCTGGTCGGCGATCACCTTGCCGCTGCGTGTGGTCACTGCGCTCTCCATCGACGAGTCAGGGTCGAGAGGTCAGCCTACGACCGACGCCCGGCTCCGGCCGTGCGCGCTGCCCGGCTCGACAGCGGATCGTGTCCAGTGCGCGACGAACAGACCGAGCTCGCTGGGCTCAGGAATAGCCTGACCTGGTGATCTCAATGGCTGGCACTGGCGTGCGCGTCAGGCTGCTCGGGCCGGTGGAGGTGGTCGTCGCCGGCAGTCCGCAGGCGGTGACCGGCCTGCGCCGCCAGGCGGGGCTGGCGACGTTGGCGCTGCACGTGTGCCGGGTGGGCAGCGGCGACCGGCTCATCGATGTGGGCTGGGGCGACCACC
>NZ_JAGPXZ010000962.1:0-1990 GCF_018070305.1 Micromonospora sp. M51
ATCCTGGAGCGCGCCAGCGCCCGGGAGACGGCCGCCCGGGTGGCGGTCGGCACTGTCGCGAAGGCGCTGATCCGGCAGGCGCTCGGCATCGAGATCGTCTCGCACGTCGTCGAGTTGGGCCCGGTGGCCGCGAAGCCGGGGCTGCGCCCCACTCCGTCGGACACCGCCCGGATCGACGCCGACCCGCTGCGCTGCCTCGACCCGGAGGCCAGCGCCCTGATGGTCGCCGAGGTCGACGCCGCGAAGAAGGCCGCCGACACCCTCGGTGGCGTGGTCGAGGTGCTGGCGTACGGGGTGCCGCCGGGGTTGGGCAGCCACGTGCAGTGGGACCGCAAGCTCGACGCCCGGCTGGCCACCGCGCTGATGTCCATTCAGGCGATCAAGGGTGTGGAGATCGGTGACGGCTGGCAGCAGGCCCGATCCCGTGGCTCGGAGGCGCACGACGAGATCATCCCGTCGGCGACCGGCGTGCGCCGGGTCACCGACCGGGCCGGCGGGCTGGAGGGCGGCATCACCACCGGTGAGCCGCTGCGGGTCCGCGCCGCGATGAAGCCGATCTCCTCGCTGAACCGGGCGCTGGCCACCGTGGACGTCGCCACCGGCGAGCCGGCCACCGCCATCAACCAGCGCTCCGACGTGTGCGCGGTGCCCGCCGCGGCGGTGGTCGCCGAGGCGATGGTGGCGCTGGTGCTCGCCGAGGCGGCCACCGAGAAGTTCGGCGGTGACTCGGTCACCGAGATCCGCCGCAACGTGGCCGGTTACCTCGACGCGCTGGTCATCCGCTGATGGCACCGGTGGTCGTGCTGGTCGGCGCGCCCGGTTGCGGCAAGACCACCGTCGGGCGGGCGCTCGCCGCGACGCTCGGCGTGGAGTTCCGGGACACCGACATCGACATCGAGCAGATGGCCGGTAAGCCGATCCCGGAGATCTTCATCGACGAGGGTGAGGCGCACTTCCGTACCCTGGAACGGGCCGCCGTGGCCGCGGCGCTGGCCGCCGGCACCGGAGTGCTCGCCCTCGGCGGCGGCGCGGTGCTGGCCGAGGAGACCCGGGCCGCGCTGATCGGGCACCGGGTGGTGCACCTCTCGGTCGAGCTGCCCGACGCGGTGAAGCGGGTCGGGCTCGGCGCCGGACGCCCGCTGTTGGCGATCAACCCGCGGGCCACCCTCAAGCACCTGCTGGACCAGCGCCGGCCGCTCTACGCCGAGGTGGCCACGGAAACGGTGATCACCGACGGCCGAACCCCGGCCGAGGTCGTCGCCGAGCTCACCGCCCTGCTCCCGCGCTAACCCCCCCCGTCGTCGTCGCCCCCCTCTTGCGCCGATCTTGCACTTTCTGCCCCGGCATAAGGGGCAGTGGCGCCCATGTCGCCAACCGGAAGTGCAAGATCGGCGCAGGGGGCGGGGTCTGGGTCAGCTGCGGGCGATCTGGTCGAGGATGTCGGTGAGGGCCTTCGGCTCGCTGAGCATCGGCCAGTGCCCGGTGGGCAACCCGTGCAGCTGGCCGTCGGTCAGCTCGGTGAAGAACGGGTGCTCCTGTCGGATCATCTGCCGCACCACGTCGAGCGGGATGGTGCTGGCGACCAGCGCGGTCGGCACCGAGCGCCCGCCGGTGCGTCGGACCGGGTCGGTGGCGGTCCGCAGCGGCTGCGGGGTGGCCCGGGTGCGCAGCAGCGCGAGCGTCGGCTCGTCGAGGCCGGCCAGGTTGGTCGGGTCGGCTTCCGGGTCCCAGGCGGGCGGCGGCAGCAGGTGCCCGGTGCCGATCGCCTCGCGCAGCCGCTGCTGCTCCTCCGGCGGCAGCGTGTCGAACTGCGCCGTGCCGTCCGGCAACGGCCCACTCTCCACATAGACGACCCGGGCGATCCGGTCCGGGACGCGGTCCGCGGCCTGGGCTGCCGGCATCCCGCCGCCGGAGTGCCCGACCAGCAGGACGTCGCGCAGGTCCTCGACCTCGATCAGCCGGACGATGTCGGTGGTGTGCGTGTCCAGGC
>NZ_JAGPXZ010000963.1:0-1980 GCF_018070305.1 Micromonospora sp. M51
TTGTGGGAGAAGGGCCGCCAGCTCGCTGAGTCCGTTCGACTGTTGCAGGCGTTCACCCAGTTGGGCTGGGCGAGCGCGCTCGATCGGGACGAGATGATGCACCTCGTCCTGTTCGGTGACCGCTCGCTGCCCGGCGACTACACCGCGCCGCGTGGCGACCTCAACGGCGACACGGGCCGGCGTTACCTCCAGACGGCGTACGCCCAGGCGGTGAGCAACTACGCCGGCTGCGCGCAGGCCGTCGACTGGGATCCCTGCCAGGGCCTGAATTCCGGGTTCGACGCGAAGCAGGGCCAGAACCCGTACTTCGCGTGTGGGCAGGTCGACCGGCCCAACGCGCCGGTCGACCCGCTGGGCCGGTGCGTCTACGCCGTCGCCGGTGACCGGACCAACGAGCTGGCCGGCCGGTACGCCCACTGGTCGGCGGAGATTGCCGGCGGCCGGCACCGGGAGGGCATTCCGGAGGTCACCACCGTCACCAACCTCCTGCGGATCACCAACGAACACCGGCACTGCCCGGGGTCGGCACGCCGCGGCGGCCCCGCACCAGCTCGGGGTGGGTCCGCCGCCCGTACGCGGGCTGACGCCCCCGGCCGCGGGGACTGTCCGCCAGTTGTCTGCACGTGCCGCCGCACTGACCTACGCTCCTGCCCGTGCTGAGAATCGGGGTCCTCGGTCCGCTGCGGGCGTGGCACGGCGACGTGCCCGTGGAACTCGGTCCGCTGCGGCAGCGTGCCGTGCTGGCCCGACTGGCCACCATGGTCGATCAGGTGGTCCCGGTGGACCGGCTCATCGAGGACCTGTGGGCCGGCGACCCGCCACCGCGCGCCCAGGCGGCACTTCAGGTGTACGTGTCCAACCTGCGTCGGGCCCTCGAGCCGGACCGGCCGCCCCGCAGCCCCGCACAGGTGATCGTCACCGCCGCGCCCGGCTACGCGCTGCGGCTGCGGGCGGAGCAGCTCGACGCGGGGCGGTTCGAGGCGTCGACCCGCTCGGCGATGGCCGTGCTCGATGCGGATCCCGAGGAGGCGTACCGTCGGCTTGACGCGGAGCTGGCCTGCTGGCGCGGCCCGGCCTACGTGGAGTTCGCCGATGAGGGCTGGGCCGCCGCGGAGTCGGCCCGGCTGGCCGAGTTCCGTCTTGTCGCCATCGAACACCGGGCCCGGGCGGCGCTGGCGTTGGGCCGGGCCGAACAGGTCGCGCCCGAGCTGGAGCGGCATGTCCAGGCGCATCCGCTGCGGGAACAGGCGGTCGCCCTCCTGGCCCTGACCCTGTACCGATCCGGCCGGCAGGCCGACGCGCTGGCCGTGCTCCGGCGGCTGCGCACCGAACTGGCCGACCAGCTCGGCGTCGACCCGAGCCCCGGCCTGCGGGCCCTCGAGACGGATCTGCTGCAGCAGGCGCCCTCCCTGGAACAGCCGACGCCCACCACGCACCTCCGGCTCGCCGCGCCGCGATTCCCCGCCGCGGTCGTGGCGTCCGCTCCGGTGGACGGGGACCCGCTGCCCCGACCAGATGAGTTGGCCCGGCTGCGCGAGGCCGCCGCGTACGCCGTCCGGAGGGGATTCCGGATGTCCTGGGTGCTGGGCGACGCCGGCGCGGGAAAGTCGACCCTTGGTCGGCTGCTGGTCGGGCAGTTGACGGCCGACGGTTGGCGGACGGCCGTCGGCCGCTGCCCCGAGCTGGACGGGGCCCCGCCGGCCTGGGCCTGGGGTGAGGTGCTGCGCGCGTTGCAGACCACCGCTCCGCCGGCACCCGCGCATGCCGACCGGCTCGCCACGCTGCTCAGCGAGGGCGGTGCCCCGCTGCCGACGGGCGGCGAATTCCACCTCCGCAGGGCGGTCGGCGACTACCTCGGCACCGTCGCCGCTGGCGGGCCGCTGCTGCTGGTCCTCGACGACCTTCACTGTGCCGATGGGGAGACCCTCCAGGTGCTGCGGCACCTGGCCGTCGCGTTGGTCGACCGGCCGGTGCTGGTGG
>NZ_JAGPXZ010000964.1:0-1978 GCF_018070305.1 Micromonospora sp. M51
ACCAGGCCGAGGAACGTGATCCGCTCGTGCAGCTCGGCGGGGAACTGGTCGTACAGGTCGTCGGGGTCACCGGGACCGGCGACGAGCAACCGCAGGCCGGGCCGGGTGGCGGCCAACGCCACGAACGCGTCGCGCAGCACCGGGAAGCCCTTGCGAGCCTCGGTGAACCGGCCCAGGAAGCCGAGCGTGCCCCCGGTGCCGGCCGCGCACTCCCCCGGCCAGCCCGGCAACGGCTCGGCGTCGGCGAACTTGGCCACCGCCACCCCGTTGGGAATCTCCACCGCGCCGCCGTCCATGTGCTCGACCTGCACCTTGCGGGCCAACGCGCTCACCGCGATCCGGGCCGTGATCCGCTCCAACACGATCTGGAGCACGCCCTGCGCGGCGGCGAGCACCCGGGAACGGGTCATCGCGGTGTGGAACGTGGCCACCACCGGGCCACGGGCGGAGAGCACGGCCAGCAGCGACAGGCTCAGCGTGAGCGGCTCGTGCACGTGCAGCACGTCGAAGTCACCGTTGGTGATCCACCGCCGCACCCGGGCGGTCGACACCGGGCCGAACGCGATCCGGGCCACCGAACCGTTGTACGGCAGCGGAACGGCCCGCCCGGCGGACACCACGTACTCCGGCAGCGGCGAATCGTCGTCAGCCGGCGCGAGCACGCTGACCTCGTGGCCCAGCGCGATCAGCGCCTCGGCGAGGTCCATGACATGGTTCTGCACCCCACCGGGCACGTCGAAGGAGTACGGGCACACGATGCCGATCCGCATGTGTCAGCCCACCTCCTCAGGCCTGGCCGGAGGCCGACGAGGGCAGCGCCGCGCCCTCCCCCGACCTTCCCTGGTCCAGCCACATCCGCTGCAACATGTGCCAGTCTTCCGGATGCCGGGCGATACCCGCCGCCAGACGGTCAGCGATCAACTGGGTCAGCGACCGGACCCGCTGGTCCAGGGGACCCACCTCGGGCCCGGGCACCGGCAGCGGGCCATCCAGCGACGCACACGCGGCGTCCGGCTCGTACCACATCGAGGCCACGTAGAGCGGCGCGCCGGTGTGCAGCGCGAGCAGCGCCGGCCCGGCGGGCATCCGGGTCTTCCCGCCGAAGAAGTCCACCTCCACCCCCCGGGCGGAGAGGTCCCGGTCGGCCAGCAACGGCACCACCGCACCGGCGCGGAGCCGGTCCAGCAGCACGTCGAAGGCCGGGCGCGGCCCACCGTGGGTCGGCAGGATCTCCATCCCGAGGACCTTTCGGAAGGCCAGGAAACGCTTGTACACGCCCTCCGGCTTGAGCCGCTCCATCACCGTGGTGAGCGGCCAACCGGTGGCCGCCACCCAGGCACCGGCGGCATCCCAGTTGCCGGCGTGCGGCAGCGCCACCACCGCGCCCCGGCCGGCCGCCACGTCGGCGGCGAGCAGCTCCGCGCCGTCCAGCCGGAAGGTGGACAGGATCTGCGACCGACTCAGGCTGGGCAGCCGGAACGCTTCCATCCAGTACCTGGCGTACGAGCGCAGCCCGCGCTTGACGAGATCGTCCAGCTCGGCGTCGGGCAGCTCCGGGCCGACCACCCGGCGCAGGTTCGCGCGCAGTCGGGCCGTACCCCCGCCGCCGGTGCGATGGGCGCGGTCCGCGCCCGCCTGGAACGCCGCCGCCACCAACGGCCGGGGTAGCGCGCGGATCACCCGCCAACCGGCGATGTAGCCCAGCTCGGTGAGGTTCACGCGACTCGGCCGCCGGTCTTCCGACGGCGGGTCGCCGGCAGGCCACTCACGCCTGACCGTCCGGCTGGAGCTGCTGGGCCTGGCGGTAGACGTGCGTCATCCGCTGGCCCACCGTGAAGATCGACACGGCGGCGAGCAGCCAGAGCGCGATCTCCAGCGCCGGCTTCACGTTCAGGCCGGTGAGGATCCCGCCGACGCCGACGATCAGCAGCCGCTCGGTGCGTTCGGCGATGCCCACGTTGCAGGTCATGCCCAGCCC
>NZ_JAGPXZ010000965.1:0-1977 GCF_018070305.1 Micromonospora sp. M51
GCTCGCCGTGGACCCGGTCCCGTGGACCGCCCGCTACCAGCTGACCACCACGCCGGACTGGGCCACCGCGCGGGTCGAGGTCGAGGCCGAGGGTCCCGGCTGGCTGCGCCGGGTGACGCTGGAGCGGGCCGTGGGCCGGTGGCGGGTCACCACCGCCGAGCAGGGCGACCTGGACGCGGCCCTCGTCGTGGCCGGTCATCCCCGGGCCGGGCTGCCCGGCACCGACGACCCGGACCGACTGGCCGACGCGCTCGACGTCGACCTGAGCGGCTCGCCGCTGTTCAACGCCCTGCCGTATCACCGGCTCAGGATGGCGGCCGAGCCCGCCGACGTGGCACACCGGATCACCGTCGCCTGGGTGCTGCTGCCCGGCCTGGAGGTGGTGCCGGCCGAGCAGATCTACACCGGGCTCGGGCCGGGGCGGATGCGCTTCGCCAGCGGCACCTTCACCGCCGACATCGATCTGGACGACAGCGGCTATGTGGTGCGCTACCCCGGGCTGGCCGAACGGATCGACCCCCGCTGACCGACACCGAGCCAGGCCACGGCCCGCTTGGCGGTTCAGCCGGGCCAGACTCCGGTGGCCAGGAAGCGGTCGATCGTGGCCAGGTGCGGGGTCAGGTCGAGGCCCTGGGCGCTCACCCAGTCGTCGGCGTAGTACGTGTCGGCGTACCGGTCGCCGGGGTCGCAGATCAGGGTGACCACCGAACCGGTCCGACCCTCGGCGAGCATCGCGGCGATCAGGCCGAACGCGCCCCACAGGTTGGTGCCGGTGGAGCCGCCCACCCGACGGCCCAGCAGCGCCGATCCGGCGCGCATCGCGGCCAGTGACGCCGCGTCCGGCACCTGCACCATCCGGTCCACCACCGAGGGCAGGAACGACGCCTCCACGGTGGGCCGGCCGATCCCCTCGATGCGGGAGCCCTTCCCGGTCCGTACCGACCAGTCGGCGGCCAGCCAGGCCGGGTAGAACGCCGAGTTCTCCGGGTCGACGACGCAGAGCTTGGTGGCGAGCCGGCGGTACCGGGCGTACCGGCCGATTGTCGCGCTGGTGCCCCCGGTGCCGGCACCCACCACCACCCAGGCGGGGATCGGGTGCCGCTCCAGCTCCAGCTGCGCGTAGATCGACTCGGCGATGTTGTTGTTGCCCCGCCAGTCGGTCGCCCGCTCGGCGTAGGTGCACTGGTCCATGAAGGGCCCGCCGGAGTCCTCGGCGAGCCACCGGGCCTCGACCACCACACTCGCCGGGTCGGCCACCAGGTGGCACCGGCCGCCCTGAAACTCGATCTGCGCGATCTTCTCCGGTGAGGTGGAGGCGGGCATCACCGCGATGAACGGCAGGCCCAGCATCCGGGCGAAGTACGCCTCGGAGACCGCAGTGGAACCCGACGACGCTTCGACGATCGTGGTGCGCGGCCCGATCCAGCCGTTGCAGAGCCCGTACAGGAACAACGAGCGGGCCAGCCGGTGCTTCAGAGAGCCGGTGGGGTGTGACGACTCGTCCTTGAGATAGAGGTCGATCCCCCATTCGCGGGGCAGCGGGAACGGCAGCAGGTGGGTGTCGGCCGAGCGGTTCGCGTCCGCCTCGACGGTGGCGATCGCCTCGGTCACCCAGGTCCGGCTGGATTCGTCGCACCTGTCGAGATGAGTCACGCTCGGAAACGTAGCAAGCTGACCAGGGGTGGTCAGCGCCGGTCCGGCGATGCCGACCGGCGGCGTTGGCGGCGCTGACCTGCGCGGCCCGCGGCGCGGACCAGTGGGGTCAGTGTGACGGCCAACCTGGGCAGCGCGTCCAACAGGCGCACCTGCGCACCCCGCCAGCGGGGCAGGCTGACCACCGGGCGTGGTCGGCGGGCCAGCCGGACCACCCGGGCCGCCACCCGCTGCGCGGTCAGCATCGACCCGGTGAACGAGGCCACCGCCCCCGGGTCGTCCAGCCGGTCGTGCAGCATCGGGGTCCAGATGCCGTCCGGGCAG
>NZ_JAGPXZ010000966.1:0-1976 GCF_018070305.1 Micromonospora sp. M51
TTGTCACCCACCACAACTCCATGATCGACGAGGCGGTGTGGGTTGACGATCAAGATCGAGCATGGGGACGGCAAGGGTGGGTGGCGCGTCGGGGCGGGCGCGATGAGGGTGTACGACGAAAGTGGCGGACCCGTACGGGTCCGGGTCTTTGCGCGTCCGACTGAGGGGTCAGCGGCCCCGCGACTGGCGGAAGGCGCCTGGCGGCCGCATGTTCTTCGGGATCGCGCCCTTGGGCATCTGCGGTCGGGCGGTGAGCGCCTTGAGTCGCTTGTCCAGCGAGTTGACGTCCTTGCCGGAGAGGGCGCGGGGCAGGCGCAGCAGCGTCGTGCGGAGCTTGCGGATCGGCAGCTCGCCCTCCTCCTGCCCGATCACGTAGTCGTGCAGGGGAGCGGAGCCGATCACCTTGGACAGCCGCCGCTTCTCCTGGCCGAGCAGGCCGCGCACCCGCTGCGGGTTGCCCTCGGCCAGCAGGATCACGCCCGGACGGCCGATCACCAGGTGGACCATGTCCATCTGGGTGGTCGAGCTGACCGCCGGGGTCACCCGCCAGTCGCCGCGCATGTTCTCCATGATCTGCGCCGCCGCGCCGGGTTGCCCCTCGGCGGCGTTCATCATCGCCTTGTTGGATCGCAGGTTGAGCACGATCAGCACCGCGAGCAGGATGAACAGGATGCCCAGCGGCAGCCAGATCCAGCCCCAGAGGATGACCGCGACCACGGTGAGCGCGAGCGGGATCAGCACCGCCGCGGCGACCAACGGCGCGAACCACCGGTCCTGCTTGGCGGTGAACTGGAACACCATCCCGATCTGCTTCAGCCGCTGGCCGAACGAGACCTTCTCCTGGGGCTTTGCCATGCCGCAGAGTCTAGTGGTCGCCGCCGGCCCGGTTGATCCGCGTCCGGGTGCCCGGGCAGCTGAGTACCTTACGTCGCCGTACGCGCCCGGACGGGCCGGGTAAGGAGGCTGTGGGCGGGGAAGATGAGGCGCCGTGCCCATGCCCGGGTGGGGCCTTCGCGCGGAGAGTCGTCAGCAGAAGACGACGACGCCCCGAAGGAGCCCGAGATGTTCGGCAACTACAGCGATTTCCTGCTCACCCTGCACCGTACCCACGCCGCCGAGCTGCGCGCCGACGCGGCCGCCGACCGGCTCGCCCGGTCGCTGTCACGTCCGGTAAGCCGAGGGTGGTTGGGCCGGCGCAGGCAGGCCGGTCGCACCGACGACGCCCGCCGGTGACCGCGCCCAGCGCGGCCGCCACCTCCACCGCGGTCGCCACGTTCACGGCACCTGATGGGGTGCCCGCTCGACCCGATCCGACCCCGCCGCCCGGCCACCGGCCGATCGGCGGGGTCGGCCCGGTCGCCCGCCATGGCATGCTCGAACACGTGACAGTGCGCGCCGCCAGTTCCGTCCTCGTCGGGCGTCACCGCGAGACCGCGGCCCTGCGCCACGCGCTGGGCCGGGCGCGGGCCGGGGAGCCGACCACGGTGCTGGTCGGCGGCGAGGCCGGCGTGGGCAAGACCCGGCTGCTGGAGGAGTTCGCCGGCTGGGCCACCGACGGCGCGGCCCGGGTCCTCGTCGGCCAGTGCCTGGAGCTGGGCGAGGCGGGTCTGCCGTTCGCCCCGTTCGCCGCCGCGTTGCGCGCGGTGCTGCGCGCCGACGGCCCCGAGGTCTTCGCCGGCTACGAGGCGGAGTTCGCCCCGCTCCTGCCGGAGCTGGGCCGCACCTCAGTGGCGCTGGCCGCACCGCGTGCCGCCGCACTCAGCGACGCCCCGCGCGGCTACCTGTTCGACCTGGTCGCCGAGTTGTTCCAGCGGCTGGCCGACGCTCGCCCGCTGGTCCTGATCATCGAGGACCTGCACTGGGCCGACCGCTCCACCCGCGACCTCATCGGGTTCCTCGTCCGGGCGGCGAGGCCGGGCCGGCTGTTGCTGGTCTGCACCTACCGCACCGACGAGTTGCAGCGCGGGCACCCGCTG
>NZ_JAGPXZ010000967.1:0-1972 GCF_018070305.1 Micromonospora sp. M51
CGAGTTGGCGGCGTTGGCCCAGGCCCGCCTGGACACCCGGGCGGCGACGCTGGTCACCGCCGAGGGGGTGGCCGAGGGCGATCCGGCGCTGCGTCCGGGCCGCCGCGTCGACCTGGGTGGGGTGCCGGACCCGGTCGCCGGGGCGTACGTGCTGACCGAGGTGGTGCACACGGTGGACGGCAACGGGCACCTGACCCGGTTCTCCACGGTGCCGCCGGCCATCCCGGCGGGCCCGACCGGCGGCGCGGTGGTCACCCTCGGCACGGTCACCGAGGTCGCCGACCCGGACGGGTTGGGCCGGGTCCGGTTAACCCTGCCGGCGTACGGGGACCTGGACGCCGGCTGGCTCGCCGTGCTCTGTCCCGGTGCCGGGCCGGGCAAGGGCCTCGTGGCGCTTCCCGACCCGGACGACACCGTGCTGGTGGTGCTGCCCGGCGGGGAGCCGGCCTCGGGCATCGTGCTCGGTTCGCTGTTCGGCGCGGTCGAGCCGTACGACGCGGGCATCGACGACGGGAAGGCCCGCCGTTGGACGATGCGCACCGCCGGCGGGCAGTCGATAGTCGTCGACGACGTGCGGCGCAGCCTGCGGCTGGCCACCGAGGGCGGCAGCTTCCTGGAGTTGACCCCCGACCTGGCCACCCTGCACGCGGCGTCCGACCTGGTGATCTCCGCACCCGGTCGGGCCATGGTGGTGCGCGCCCGCAGCGTGGACTTCCTGCACGCCGAGTCGACCGAGGACCCGAGCACCGCGGCGGAGCAGGCCCGAACGCTTGCCCATGCCCATCAGCAAGGAGGCGGATGATGCGGTGGCTCCACCGGGACTCCGTGATCACCTGCGATCACGACGGCCGGGTCGAGAACCGACCCTCGCGGCAGTGGGTGACAGTCACCGGCGTGCCCGTGCTCGTCGACGACGACCCGCAGGGACGCACCATCGTCGCCTGCCCGAACTACGGCCCGACCATCAAGCCGTGCACGCAGACGTTGACGGTCCGGGTCGGCTACAGCGTCTGGGTGCGCGTGGACGGGCACCGGGTGGTGCTGTCGCACCTGGAGGGTTTCACCAACGGCACACCGCCGGGGCTGGTCACGCACACCGTGCGCGACCCGGCTCAGGGGTTCCTGGGGGCGGACCGATGAGGGCGTTCCGCTTCGTCGGCGCCGGCTTCGACGCCGGCCGTACCGGCGGGTTGGCGCTGACCGCGGCCGGCGGCCTGGCGATGACCGACGGCGACGAGAGCGTACGGCAGGCGTTGTTCCTGCTCCTGTCGACCACACCGGGTGAGCGGCTGATGCGACCCGGGTACGGCTCCCGGCTGCACCGACTGGTCTTCGCGCCCAACGACGACACCACCGCCGGTCTGGCCATCCACTATGTCCGGCAGGCCATCGCCCGGTGGGAGCCCCGGGTCGAGGTGATCGACACCGACGCCGGGCCGGACCCGGACGACGCGTGGCGGTTGGTGATCCGGTTGGACTACCGGGTGCGGGCCAGCCTGACACCGGGGCAACTGGTCTTCTCCGTCGACCTGCTTCCGGCCGACGAGCCCACCCAGGAAGGAGCGTCATGACGCTGCCCGTGCCGCACCTGGACGATCGCGGCTTCCTCGACCTGGTCACCGAGGCCCGGGAACGGATCCGGCAGTCCTGCCCGGCGTGGACCGACCTGTCCGCGCACGACCCCGGCATGGCGCTGGTGGAGACCTTCGCGCACCTCACCGAAGTGATGATCTACCGGTTGAACCAGTTGCCGGAGAAGGCGTACGTCTCGTTCCTGAACCTGCTCGGGGTCACCCGGCACGCGCCGACCGCCGCCTGGGCGGACGTCCGGTTCACCCGCACCGGCACCGACCGCGCGGCGGTGCGGATCCCGGCCGGTCTGCGGGTCGCGGCGGCCCGCGGCGCGGACCCCCGGCCGGTCGTGTTCGTCACCACCGAGCCGACGCTGCTGCCGGCCGACGAGACGTCGGTG
>NZ_JAGPXZ010000968.1:0-1969 GCF_018070305.1 Micromonospora sp. M51
CGACATCATCGTCGGCTTCCCCGGTGAGACCGAGGCCGACTTCCAGCGCACCCTGGACGTGGTCCGCGAGGCACGGTTCTCCTCGGCCTTCACCTTCCAGTACTCGAAGCGGCCCGGCACCCCCGCCGCGACAATGGACGACCAGCTGCCCAAGCAGGTCGTGCAGGAGCGCTACGAGCGGCTGGTCGCCTGCGTCGAGGAGATCACCTGGGCGGAGAACAAGCGCCTCGTCGGGGAGACCGTCGAGGTGCTGGTGGCCGTCGGCGAGGGCCGCAAGGACGAGCGGACCGGCCGGATGTCCGGTCGGGCCCGCGACGGTCGGCTCGTGCACTTCGCCACCGGGACGCCCGGCGGGGAGTCCCTCGCCGGTCAGATCCGGCCGGGCGACATCGTGCACACCACGATCACGTACGCCGCGCCGCATCACCTGAACGCCGACGGCGCGCCGGTGGCGCACCGGCGTACCCGGGCCGGCGACGCGGCCGAGGCGGGTCGCTCCCCGCGTACCCCCGGGGTGCTGCTCGGTCTGCCGACGATCGGCGCACCGCCGGTCGCGCCTGCCCCCGCCGCCGGCTGCGCCACCCACTGACCGCACGGAAGGGCCCCTCGCTGAGGGGCCCTTCCCCGGTCAGACGGTGATCCGGCCGGCGCCGGCGCCCGCCGTCACGATGGACTTGACGTTGCTCGCGGTGTCCAGCTGGTACGAGTACGGGATGCTGGCCACGCTGCCGCCGGCCTGGCCGGTGGGCGAGTTGACGAAGTGGTTGTTGCGGGCGACCAGGCTGCCGGGCCCCGAGTCGCCCTCACCGAGGTGGTACGGGTCGTCGACGTTCTCGAAGTAGTTGCCCTCGACGAGCACGCCGGCGTTCTCGGTGGTGGCCGAAGCGCACCCGGGGGGTGCGCTGGTTGCTGCCGTCGAACCAGTTGTGGTGGTAGCTGACCCGCAGGTGACCGACGTCCTGGCCGGCGTTGTCGTCGCTGTGGCCGAGCAGCATGGTCTTGTCGTGGCTGAAGACCCGGTTCCACGAGACGGTGACGAAGTCCGAGCCGCGCTTGATGTCGACGGCGCCGTCGTAGCCGTTGCTGAAGCTGTTGTGGTCGATCCAGATGTTGGTGGCCGACTCCTGCACGTTGATCGCGTCGTCGTTCCAGTTGCGGAAGGTCAGGTTGCGGATGATCACGTTGCGGTCACCGCTGATGTTGAACCCGCAGCCGACGATCGTCGCCCCGTCGTTGCCGAGGATGGTCTTGTTGGACCGGACCCGCAGCATGCCGGAGCAGGTGATGGTCCCGGTCACCCGGATCACCGCGGCGCCGGTGGCGTTCAGCGCGCTGGTCAGGCCCGACGCGTTGCTGACGGTGGTGGTGCCGGCGTTGCCGCCGCCGGTGGTGCCGCCGTTCTGGGTGGCCCAGCCGACCAGTGCCGACGGCTGCTGGCCGGGCGGGGGAGTGCTCGATGGTGGCGGGGTGCTCGGCGGTGGGGTGCTGGGCGGCGGCGTGGTCGGTGTGGTGCTGCCGGTGCAGGCGACGTTGTTCACTGTGAAGCTGCTCGGCGCGGGGTTGCTGGAGTTGTTCCAGCTGGCGTTGAAGCCGAACGTGGCGCTGCCGTTGGTCGCCAGGTTGCCGTTGTAGTCGACGTTGGTCGCGGAGACCTGGCTGCCGCTCTGCGTGGCGGTGGCGCCCCACGCCTGGCTGACCTGCTGGCCGGCCCCGTACGACCAGCGCAGCGTCCACCCGGAGATCGGGTCGCCGAGGTTGGTGACAGTGACGTTTCCGGTGAATCCGCCCGGCCACTGGCTGGCGACCGAGTACGCCACCTGGCAGCCGGCGGCCGCCTGGGCGGACACGGAGGTCAGCAGCCCGGCGGTGACGAGGGCGGCGGTCGCTGCGGCCGTGGTGGCGATCAGCGTTGTTCGACGGCGTGCTGTGCGCATGCTGCTTCCTTTCGGTGAGGCGGACGGAGGTGTCG
>NZ_JAGPXZ010000969.1:0-1965 GCF_018070305.1 Micromonospora sp. M51
GTGCCGGTCACCCTCGCCGGGACGCAGGCCGGGCTCTACTGGCTCGCCTGGCCGGGCTACCTGTGGCTCGCGCTGATGTTCTACCTGCTTGTCGTGCTTGTCGTGCTGGAAGTGCCGATGCTCGTCGCCCGGCTGGTGCTGCGCCGCCGGGTGGTTGCCGCGGAGCCGACCACCGCCGCGCCCGAACCGGTACTGGTCGGTGCCGCCGGGCCGACCGACCCGCCGGCCGCCGGCGCTGTCGCGGCACCGGACCACGACCCGTCCCGTCGGTTGCTGCTGGCCCGTGGGGCGGCCATCTTCGCCGGCCTCACCGCCACCGGCATCACGGGGTACGGCGTCCGCACCGCCCTCGGCCCGCCGCAGCTGGACCGGGTGCGGATCCCGCTCGCCAAGCTCCCCCGCAGCATGGACGGTCTGCGCATCGCCACCGTCTCCGACATCCACCTCGGCCCGCTGCGCGGCCGGGCACACACCGAGCGGATCGTCGCCGCGATCAACCGGCTCGACGCGGACATCGTCGCCGTCGTCGGTGACCTGGTGGACGGCTCCGTCGCCGAACTCGGCTCGGCCGCCGCGCCGCTGCGCGACCTGCGCTCCCGCTACGGCAGCTTCTTCGTCACCGGCAACCATGAGTACTACTCCGGCGTCGAGGAGTGGGTCCAGGAGGTCGACCGGCTCGGTCTGCGGGTGCTGCAGAACCGGCGGCAGGAGATCCAGGCCCGGGGTGGGGTGCTCGACCTGGCTGGCGTGAACGACCTCAGCGGGGCGGGCACCGGCCTCGCGGCCGGTCCGGACTTCGCCGCCGCCCTCGGTGACCGCGACCCGAGCCGGCCCGTCGTCCTGCTCGCGCACCAGCCTGTGGCGGCCAAGGAGGCGGCCCGCTACGGCGTCGACCTGCAACTGTCCGGGCACACCCACGGCGGGCAGATGGTGCCGTTCAACCTGGCCGTCCGGCTGGAGCAGCCGGTGGTCAGCGGGCTCGGTGAGGTGGACGGCACCAAGGTCTACGTGACCAACGGCGCCGGTTTCTGGGGTCCGCCGGTCCGGGTCGGCGCGGAGCCGCAAATCAGTCTGGTCGAGCTGCGCTCGGCATAGCGGAGGTCACGTCCGCGCGTGGCGGCGGGTGGCCGGCGCGGCGGGCGTGACAGGATGCGGCGTGCCCCCGTTCAGCGCCGTACCCCCCGGTGGCCTACCGCCATTCGTCGCGGACCTGCACATCCACTCGAAGTACTCGCGCGCGTGCAGCCGTGATCTCACCACGCCGAACCTCGCGTGGTGGGCCCGGCGTAAGGGCATCGGCCTGCTCGGCACCGGCGACTTCACCCACCCCGCCTGGTACGACCACCTGCGGGAGACGCTGCGCCCGGCCGAGCCGGGGCTCTACCGACTCGACCCGGAAGCGGAACGGGACATCGCCCGCCGACTGCCACCGCGACTCGCCTCGACGGCGGAGGCGGACCCGGTCCGGTTCATGCTGAGCGTGGAGATCTCCACCATCTACAAGCGGGACGACCGGACCCGCAAGGTGCACCACCTGATCTACCTGCCGGATCTGGACGCGGTGGCCCGGTTCAACACCGCGCTGGGCCGGATCGGCAACCTCGGCTCCGACGGCCGGCCGATCCTCGGACTGGACTCCCGCGACCTGCTGGAGATCACCCTGGAGGCCAGCCCCGACGGTTACCTGGTGCCCGCGCACATCTGGACCCCCTGGTTCTCCGCGTTGGGCTCGAAGTCCGGCTTCGACGCGATCGCGGACTGCTACGCCGACCTGGCCGAACACATCTTCGCCGTGGAGACCGGGCTCTCCTCCGACCCCGCGATGAACTGGCGCGTCGGCAGCCTGGACGGCTACCAGTTGGTGTCCAACTCGGACGCGCACTCGCCACCGGCTCTCGGCCGGGAGGCGACAGTGCTGACCGCGGAACGGGACTACTTCGCCGTTCGGGAGGCGCTGCGTACCGG
>NZ_JAGPXZ010000097.1:0-12443 GCF_018070305.1 Micromonospora sp. M51
GCTGATCTTCCTGCCGCTGGCGTTCGGCGGCGGCCTGCTCTCCGCGCCGGGCGAGGCGCCCGGGTTCATCGAGACGATCGCGCCCTACCTGCCCACCCGGGGCGCTGCCGAGTTGATGTGGGCGGCGGTCGGCGACTACGACGTGGAGCCGCTGGCGCTGATCATGCTCGGCGTCTGGGTGGTGCTGCTCGCCGCGCTCGCCGGCTGGGCGTACCGACGGGACGAGGGTCGCCGGTTCAGCTAAAGATTCGTCCGTTTCCTCCCCGGGGCGCGGCGGGACGGTGCCAGGATTCCGACAGGGGGCCGCCGTGGCCGCCCCGGCCGAGAGGGGTCTTGACGTGAGCACCGTCCCGCCGGGTACGCCCTGCTGGGCCGACCTGGCCACCCCGGACCTGACCGACGCCCGGCGGTTCTATCCGGAGCTGTTCGGTTGGACCGGCCAGGTCACCCCGGAGCCTGAGGCGGGCGGCTACACGGTCTTCCTGCTCAACGGCAGGCCGGTGGCCGGCGTGGGCCCGCCCGCGATCCCGGACCAGGTTCCGATCTGGTCGACGTACCTCGCCACCGACGACGCGGAGCTGGTCGCCGGTCGGGTCGAACGGGCCGGCGGGCAGGTCGTCGTCCCACCGTTCGAGGTCTTCGACAGGGGCTGGATGGCGGTCTTCGCCGACCCGGCCGGTGCCACGTTCAGCGTCTGGCAGCCGCTGACCATGGCCGGTGCCGAGGTGTTCAACGTGCCGGGCGCGATGAGCTGGAACGAGCTGGTCACCCCCGACCCCGAGGGCGCGAAGATCTTCTACGAGCTGGTGTTCGGTTGGCAGCCGGACGACCAGGCGGTGGGCGACATGACGTACACCGGGTGGCGGCTGGGGACGCAGATCGTCGCCGGGATGATGCCGCCACTGGCCGAGGACTTCCCGGCCGACCTGCCCGCGTACTGGACGGTGTACTTCGCGGTGGCCGACGCGGACGCCGCCGCGGCCCGCGCCGCCGAGCTGGGCGGAACGATCCTGGTCCCGCCCCGGGACATCCCGGCGGGCCGGTTCGCCGCCCTGCGCGACCCCCAGGGGGCCCTCTTCTCCGTCATCGACCTGGGCCCCTGACCCCGCGCGGAACTGTTCGCCAGCGCGCCGAGCACGGCGCCTCCCGCCAAGATCGTGCTCGAACCTGGATGTCGTGGTGTTCTGACGCTCGGATACCACTCTTTCCGAGTTCGAGCACGATCTTGCGGTGCAATTCGACACCGAGGGCCGCAGCCGGGCGGCTACCGGCGGGTGGGACGGACGGGCACCACCAGGGGGCCGTGCGCACCGGGCACCACCCGGACGCTGGCCCGGTAGTGGGCGGCGAGCAGCTCCTCGGTCAGCACCTCGGACGGGGTCCCGGCGGCCACCACCCGACCGCCGGCGAGCATCACCATCCGATCGGCGTACTCACCGGCCAGGGAGAGGTCGTGCATCGTGGCCAGGACGGTCAGGCCATGCTCGCGGCGCAGCTGGTCGACGACTTCGAGCACGTCCTGCTGGTGCCCGATGTCGAGCGCGCTGGTCGGTTCGTCGAGCAGCAGCAGCGTCGCGCCCTGGGCGAGCGCCCGGGCGAGGAACACCCGCTGCCGTTCGCCGCCGGAGAGGGTGGCCAGTTCGCGATGGTGGAAGCCGGTGAGGTCCAACCGCCCCAGCACCTCGTGCACGGCGTCGACGTCGGCGGTCGACTCCCGGCCCAGAGTCGGGATGTACGGGGTGCGGCCGAGCAGCACGTAGTCCAGCACCGACATGCCCGACGGCACCACCGGGGACTGGGCCACCGTGGCCACCACCCGGGCCCGGTCCCGACGGCGCAGCGCGGCACTCGGCGTACCGAAGAGGGTGATCGCTCCCGGCGCGGAGAGCAGGCCGCCGACGGCGCGCAACAGTGTCGACTTGCCGGCGCCGTTCGGGCCGATCACGGTGACCCACTCGCCGGCCG
Organism: Micromonospora sp. M51; assembly: GCF_018070305.1. Classification (NCBI taxonomy): domain Bacteria; kingdom Bacillati; phylum Actinomycetota; class Actinomycetes; order Micromonosporales; family Micromonosporaceae; genus Micromonospora; species Micromonospora sp. M51. The sequence goes on from NZ_JAGPXZ010000097.1 coordinate 1,966, forward strand.
TGACGGTGAGGTCGACGCCGGTCAGGATCGGCGTGCCACCGAGGTCGACGTGCAGCCCGCGCACCGCGACGGCCGGCGCACCGGCGGTGGGCTCGCGGCTCACGTGAGCACCCGCCGGGCGGTCCGCAGCACGAGGACGAAGAACGGGCCGCCCAGCAGGGCGGTCACCACACCGATCGGCACCTCGGACGGAGCGGCGGCGGTCCGGGCCACCACGTCGGTCAGCGCCAGGAACGCGCCGCCGAACAGCAGTGACATCGGCAGGATCACCCGGTAGCTGGAGCCGGCGAGCAGTCGGACGGTGTGCGGCACGATGATGCCGACGAAGCCGATCAGCCCGGTCGCGGAGACCGCCGCCGCGGTGCCCAGCGAGGCGGCGGCGATCAACAGGTAGCGGGTGCGGTGCGGGTGCTGGCCGAGACTGCGCGCCTCCTCGTCGCCGACCGCGAGGACGTCCAGCTCGCGGCGGTGCAGCTGCACCTCCACTGTGGTCAGCGCGGCGTTCGGCAGCACCAGGAGCACGTCGTGCCAGCCGGCGGTGGCCAGCCGACCGAGCAGCCAGGAGTAGACCGGCTGGATGCTGTCCGCGTTTCGTTGCAGCAGGTACGTCTGCCCGGCGGAGAGGAACGCGGAGACCGCCACCCCGGCCAGGATCAGCATCGCCGGTGACCCGCGTCGCCCGCCGGCCGCACCGAGCACGTAGGTCATCGTGACGGCGAGCAGGGAACCGGCGAACGCGGCCAACGGAATGGTCATCGGCAGCCCGGAGAGCGTGCCCTGCCGGCCGCCGCCGCCGAGCGCGATCGCCGCGGTGACCGCCAGGCCCGCGCCGGCGGCCACCCCGAGCAGGTACGGGTCGGCCAGCGGGTTGCGGAACACGCCCTGGTAGCAACCACCGGCGAGGGCGAGCAGACCGCCGACGACCAGACCCAGCACCACTCGGGGCAGGCGCAGCTCGGTGACGATCGCGATCTCCCGCTCGGTCAGCCCGCTGTCGAGGTGCACCCCGGGAACGAGGTTGAGCAGCTCGGCGGCGACGCTGCCCGGGGGCAGGCTCACCGGGCCGAGCGACACCCCGGCGACGAGCGCGACGAGCACCGCGAACAACCCCGCGACCAGCCAACGCTTGCGCAGCCCGGCCGGCCGGGCGACGGGCAGCGGCCCGGAGGGCCGGGCCACCGCGAGCGGCCCGGCCGGCCGGGGCGCGGGCAGTGGCCCGGTCACCGACTGACGACTGTCACGCGGGCACCTTGGCGACCGCGTCGACGATCACCCGGAGCAGGTCCACGACCCGCGGGCCCCAGCGCGAGGCGATGTCGTCGTCCAAGGCCACGACCTGGTTGTTCTTGACCGCGGTGAGGCCGGCCCAGCCGCTGCGCGCCTTGACCGTGTCGGCGTTCTGCTGGCAGCACTTGGCGTCGGCCAGGAAGACGAAGTCCGGGTCGGCCTTGACGACGAACTCCTGGGACAGCTGGGGGTAGCCGAAGTTCTTGCCGTCCGCGTCGGCCGGGTCGGCGATGTTGGTCAGGCCGACCTGGCTGTAGAGCGAGCCGATGAAGGTCTTGCTGGTGGCGCTGTACAGCTCCGGGCCCAGCTCGTGGAAGTAGGTGAGCTTCTCGGCGCGCCGCGGCAGGTCCTTGACCAGCTTGGTGATGTCGTCCTTCATCCGGGTGACCACGTCGGTGGCCTGGTCGGCGTGCCCGGTCAGCGTGCCCAGCTCGGTGATCTGCCGGTACGAGTCGTCGAGCGTGGTCGCGGCCGGGGTCTGGTACACCGGGATCTTGAGCTTGCCGAGCTGGTCGACGATCTTGTTGCGGTCGTCGGAGAGCACCACCAGGTCGGGGTTCTTACCGGCGATCGCCTCGGCGTTCGGCTGGAACGCGGAGAGGTCGGTCTTGGGCGCGTCGGCCGGGTAGTTCGACTGGTCGTCGACGGCGGTCACCTGCGGGCCGGCACCGATCGCGAAGAGCATCTCGGTGGCGGTGGGCGACAGCACGACGATCTTCTCGGGCCGCTTGTCGAGGGTGAGCGCCCCGACCGTCACCGGGTAGGCGGCGGCCGCGGTGCCGGTGCTCGGTGTGTCGTCGGCCTTCTCGGCGCAGGCGCCGAGGGTGAGCGCGGCGACCGCGAGGGTCGCCGCGAAGAGCCGAGGGGTACGTCTGTTCATGGGGCCTCCTGTCGGTCGAGGAGTGTGGTGCTTCGCCGACAGGGACTTTCGTACGCCCGCCCACGAGGCGCCCTTCCTCGAGAGCGCGTATCGCGACCGGTCCGCAGGCGACCTGGCTCGTCCCCACCGGCCGGTGGGGCATCACAGTTGCGGGACAGCGCCGGGTTTCGCACCGGCTTCGCTGCGGGCTGGTCGGTAAGACGGTAGCGCACCGCCGGGACGTGCCGGATCGATCAAGGATCGATCGGCGCGCGACGATCGGTTGGACCGCCGCAGGGTGAGGGGTATGTCCCGGATCAGGAGGATCGGGAGCGGGTGGTGGGGCCCCGCCGGGGGGGCGGGACGGGGCCCCACCCGATCAGGAGGACGTGATGGTGACGTTGTCCACAGCCGCCTCGACCAGACTCGCTCCGGAGGCGTCAGCCGCTTCGACGAGGATGCGGACCGACTGGCCGGCGTACGGGGTGAGGTTGAGGTTCGCGACCGCCCAGCTTCCGTTGCGGTTGCTGGCCGCGCCGGCCTGGGTGAGCAGCGCTGTCGTTCCGCCGTTGTGCACCACGCTCACCCGCAGGTAGTCCGCCGACGAGGCGTTCGAGCCGTGCGCCAGGTACCAGGCGAGCGACAGGGTCAGCGTGCCGGACGACGGCAGGGTCACCGCCGGCGACCGGGCGCTGGTCACGCCGCCGTCGACGTCGTAGTCACCGGCCGCCGAGCCGGCCAGCCGGCCGGTGACCAGGTCGTTGGAGCCGGCGTACGGGGTGAGCTGCTTGGCCCCGGAGGACGTGGTCGCCTGGGCGGCACCCCGCTCGAACGCGCCAGCCGTGGCGGTGTCGGTGCCGGACGGGTTGATGGTCCAGCCGGTGGCGGTCTCGAAGGTGTCCGACCAGACAGTGGTGCCGCCACCACCGCCGCAGTACTGCGCCTGCTTGCCGATGGCCCGGTACGGGCAGTCGGCGTACTCGCTGAGGATCAGCACCGCCTCCCGGTTGCGCGAGGTCTGTGCGGGGATCACCTCGTCGGGCGGGTAGAAGCCGCCGCCGCTGGCGGAGCCCGGGTACATCTCGAAGGTGTACGCCCAGATGTTGTGGGTGGCCCACATCCAGTCGAGGCTGTCGCCGTCGGTGATGTAGAGGTCGCTGGACTGTTCCGGGGTGTAGTTGTTGGTGGCCGCCATCTGCTGGCCGATGGTGGCGAAGGTGTTGTACTGGTCCGCGTTCATCCCGGTCGCGGTGTTGGCGGTGGTGTAGCCGTACGGCCAGAGCACCAGCTGCGAGTACGTGTGGAAGTCGATGTTGGCCTTGATCTGCTGCACGCCGCCGACCACCCGGCTGTTGACGAAGTTGCGCAGCGCCTGCGTCTCGGGTGCGGAGAACGCCGACGGCCCCCGGTAGGTCTCCGACGAGGTGGAGCCGGACGAGCCACCGCAGCAACCCCAGTTGTAGCCCCAGTTGCGGTTCAGGTCGGTGCCCACGTTGGACGAGCCGCTGTTGGGCTGGCGGTTCTTGCGCCACGATCGGTACGACCCGGTGGCGATGTCGTACTCGCTGCCGTCCGGGTTGACGGTGGGCACGATCCAGATCTCCCGGCCGTTGACGATGTTGGTGATCCGGGAGTCGCTGCCGTAGCTGTCGGTGAAGAGGTTGAGCAGATAGATCGCCATCTCGACGGTCAGGTGCTCACGGGCGTGCTGTTGGGAGTTGAACAGGATCTCCGGCTCGTTCTCGTCGGTGCCGACGTTGTCGGAGATCTTCACCGCCATCAGGTCGCGGCCCTCGTACGACGAACCGATGCTGATCTTGCGAGCGATCGCCGGATGGTCGGCGACCACCTGGTTCACGACGGCGGTCAGCTCCGCGTAGTCGTGGTAGTTGGAGTCGGCCGGCGGGAAGGCCAGGGTGCCGATCTCGCCGGCGCCGCGCTCCGCGTTGGGCGGCGGGGCGAGCGGTTCGAGCCGGAAGCCGAGCTTGCCGATCGCGGCGGCCTCGCTCGCGGTGGCCGAGATGTGCAGCACGCCGTGTTCGGAGTAGTCGATGGCGGCTCCGGTGCGGGCCACCGCGTTGCGGTCGGCGAGGGTCCGGGGCCCGAGGACCCGGTAGCTGGCGGCGGCCGACTCTGCGGTGCGGTCCGGTGCCGGTCGGGCGGCGACCGGGCCGGCGGCGACGGTGACGATGCCCAGCCCGGTGACGACAGCGAGCACCAGGACACGGCGGAAGGGGATGGGCGTGCGGAGGGCCATGGACTACCTCCTCGAAGGGCGGGAGATCCCGCTGGGTGAAGGACACTTCACCACCTGTCACATGGTCATATCAATATCGATCGCTGCCTTATGCATCCCAGGAGGATCATCACGGCGGCAATGATTTTCCACCTATCAACGTCTGGCGAAACTTCCCTCCAAGCGGAAAACTGACCAGCGACGATGCCCCCTCGACACCGCGGAGCACCCATGGCCAGATCCCGCCTGCGCGCGGCCGCCCTCGCCGGCGTCACCACGCTCACCCTGCTCACCACCACCGCGCCCGCGATGGCGGCACACCCGCCCGCCCCCGCCCACGACGAGCAGATCACCTACCAGGACTGGTCCGGGCCCGCCGACTGGCACCGGGGCAGCCGGGCCGGCACCCGCGTCGTGCCCGGCGCCCGCGCGGGCGTCACCCTGGCCCGCCCCGCCGGCACCATCGAGTACGCGGACCCGCACACCGGCGCCACCCGCACCTGGGAGTACGGCACCTGGACCTCACCGGTGACCCGGATCGGGTTCGACGCCACCGAACTGATCGCCTCCTGGAACGCGGAAACCCCGGCCGGCACCTGGATCCAGGTGGAGATGCAGGGCAACTACACCAGCGGCGACCAGACCCCGTGGTACGTGCTGGGCCGCTGGGCGTCCGGCGACACCGACATCAAGCGGACCAGCGTCAACCGACAGGGCGACCCCTGGTCGACGATCTGGACCGACACGTTCAGCATCGACGACGCTGCGGCCGGGGTGCTGCTGCGGTCGTACCAGCTCAAACTGACCCTCTACCGCGCGCCCGGGCAGAGCGCCGCGCCGGTGGTCCGGATGCTGGGCGCGATGAGCTCGACAGTGCCGGACCGGTTCACAGTGCCGCCGAGCGCCGGGCACATCGCCTGGGGCGTCGAACTGCCGGTGCCGCGCTACTCGCAGAACGTGCACAGCGGGCACTACCCCGAGTACGACGGCGGCGGCGAGGCGTGGTGCTCGCCCACCTCGACCGAGATGGTGGTCGAGTACTGGGGCCGCGGACCGTCGGCGGCCGACACCTCCTGGGTCGACCCCACCTACCCCGACCCGACGGTCAACCACGCCGCGCGGATGACCTACGACTACGCGTACGACGGCGCGGGCAACTGGCCGTTCAACACCGCGTACGCGGCCAGCTTCCCCGGGCTGGAGGGTCGGGTGACCCGGCTGCACTCGCTGGACGAGCTGGAGCGTTTCATCGCCGCCGGCATCCCCGTGGTGACCAGCCAGTCCTTCCTCGCCAGCGAACTGGACGGCGCCAACTACGGCACCTCCGGGCACCTGTTCGTGGTGGTCGGCTTCACCGCCGACGGCGACGTCATCGTCAACGACCCCGCCTCGTCCAGCAACGACGTGGTGCGCAACGTCTACAAGCGGGCGCAGTTCGAGCAGATCTGGCTGCGGACCAAGCGCACCAACGCCAGCGGCGGCGTCTCCGGCGGCTCCGGCGGCATCGCCTACCTGATCAAGCCCACCGCAAAGCCCTGGCCCAAGGTCCCCGGCTCCACCAACTGGTAGGCCCACCCCTCCCGCCACCCACCTCTTCGGAGTTGATCATGAGGTTAGCGGCCGCCACTCGGTGTGTCGTAGCCGCTAACCTCATGATCAACGCGGGGAATCGGTGGGCGGGTCGGTGGGATTGGGGTTTGGGGGGTTTTCGCCGGCCAGGGCGGAGCGGAGGCGTTCCTTCTCCGCCTTGCGGCGCTCGGCCGATTCGGCGATCTCCCCGGCCATCTCGTCCCGCCAACCGCGCAGCAGAAAGAAGGAGAGCGCGGCGGAGAACACCAACGCCAGCATCAGCTTCAGGAACACGTTCATGTCGATCAGCCAGAGGCCCGCCAGCACGGCGACGAACAGCCCGATCCGGCCCAGCGTGTACTTGAGCGCGGCGCTCACCTGCACCACTCCGTTCTCTCCGTCGCCCGCCACTGCCGGCGGAAGGTTCGAGCCGCCCGGCGGGCGGTAGTGCTCAGCCGGTCCGCCGGGCCAGCCAGCGGACGCCCGGGAACCAGACGATCGCGTACGCCACTGTGAACGCGGCCGCCCCCAACGCGCCGGAGAGCAGCGGCGGCAATCCGGAGCCCAGACCGGCGACCAGGAGCCCGGCGAACACCCCGACGGCGGCCGCGACCACCGCTGCCGCCACTCTGGCCGCGCCGAACTCCCAGGCCCGGAAGTCGTCCCAGAACAGCCAGGCCGGCAGGATCACCGCCAGCCAGCCGTTCGTGTGCCCGAACTCGCCACTGCCGAGCGACGCGAAGCCCCACTCGAACAGCACCAACGCGAGCACGCCGATGACCAGGCCGGCCAGGCACACCCCGAGCAGGTCGCCCAGGGTACTGATGCGGCCCTGGTCGTCCCGGCGGGGAAAGCCGCCCTGCTGCTCAGATCCTCGTTGCTCGGTCATCGACTGCGAGGGTACGTGGCGACTCAGGCCCAGACCTGCTGCGGCTCGGCGCGCCGCTCGGCCAGCGACTGGGCCTTGTCGTACTCCCGGACCACGTTGTAGCGGGTGTCCCGCTCGACCGGCTGGAAGCCGGCGTCCCAGATCAGGTGCAGCAGGTCGTCGCGGTGCATGGTGTTCGGGGTGCCGTACGAGTCGGCGTCGTGAGTGATCTTGTATTCGACGACGGAACCGTCCAGGTCGTCCACGCCGAAGTTCAACGACAGCTGAGCCACCGACAGCCCGTGCATCACCCAGAAGTTCTTCAGGTGCGGCACGTTGTCGAAGAGCAGCCGGGAGACGGCGAACGTCTTCAGCGACTCGGCCGGCGAGGCCATCGTGGTGCGGGCCTGGATCCGGTTACGGATCTTGCCGTCCGCCGAGTCGACGAAGTCGTGCTGGTAGCGCAGCGGGATGAAGACCGCGAACCCGCCGGTCTCGTCCTGCAACTCGCGCAGCCGCAGCACGTGGTCGACGCGGTGGCGGGGCTCCTCGATGTGGCCGTACAGCATCGTCGCCGGGGTCTTCATGCCCTTGCTGTGCGCCAGGGCGTGGATCCGCGACCAGTCTTCCCAGTGGCAGGCGTGGTCGACGATGTGCTGGCGGACCTCCCAGTCGAAGATCTCCGCGCCACCACCGGTCAGCGACTCCAGGCCGGCGTCCATCAGCTCGTCGAGGATCTCGTCGGCGCTCAGGCCGCTGATCTTCTCGAACCACTGCACCTCGGTCGCCGTGAAGCACTTGAGCTTGACGGTCGGCAGCGCCGCCTTCAGCTCACGCAGCACCTTCGGGTAGTAACGCCAGGGCAACGTGGGGTGCAGACCGTTGACGATGTGCAGCTCGGTGAGCTGCTCGTCCTCCATCTCCTTGGCCTTGCGGACCGCCTCGTCGATGCGCATCGTGTACGCGTCCTTCTCACCCGGCTTGCGCTGGAACGAGCAGTACGCACACGACGCCGAACAGACGTTGGTCAGGTTGAGGTGCCGGTTGACGTTGAACATCACCCGGTCGCCGTTCAGCTCGGTGCGCTTGTGGTGCGCCAGCCGCCCCAGCCAGGTCAGGTCGTCGCTCTCGTAGAGGGCGACCCCGTCCTCCCGGGTCAGCCGCTCACCGGCGTACACCTTCGCTTCGAGCTCACGCTTGAGTCCGGCGTCCATGGCACGTCCCTTCCACCTGCGGTCCGGATCGAGCGTACGTCGCGGCGCCGACGGGCCCGGCGGCACGGTCGGCGGCAGCGACCCACTTCACCAGACTCTCAGCCTCCCGTAACCCGACAACGCATCGACATGAGTGGCGAGGTGCGGTAGTAACAAGGTGGGGCGGAACACACACACTGGTACCGTCCCGGCGGTCGCGCCCACCGAGCGCGACGACGAGCGGTTGGACGGGGAGCGGCATGGTCTACAGCGGGCGCGGGCGACGGCAGCGACGACGGAGCCCGGTGATCTCGCCGGTCCTGCGTCCGAAGCTCTGGGCCGCCCTGCTCGGTGCCATCGCCGCAGCGGTGCTGGCCACCCCCGCATACGCGGAGCCCGGCGTGCCGACCACCGTGCCGGACACCGGCTCCCGCCCGGCGGTCACCGGCTCGCTCCAGCTGCCCGGCGCCGCACCGGTCGCCGGCGTGCCCGTCCCGCCGGTGGTCAACATCGGCAGCGGCCCGCTGGCCACCGCGATCGCCGCCGGCGAGGTTCAGGTCGGCACGCTCGGCGAGGCGTTGCTGGTCAGCCGACAGAAACGCGTCGACGCGCAGGCCCAGCTCGACGCGGCCGGCAAGGCGCTGGCGACCGCACAGGACGCCCTGCTGCGGGCCCAGCAGACCGCCGACACCGCCGCCGCCGAGGCCATCAAGCAGGCCGCCGCGCTCCCGCCAGGCGACCTCGCCCAGGACATCCGTGGGCTGAGCCGCCTGCAGGCGATCACCCGTGGCGAGAAGGTCGACGGCGGCACCACCGGGGTGGCCGGGGAGCTGTCCCGGGCCCGCGCCGGTGAGCAGGCCGCGTACCAGAAGCACAGCGAGGCCAAGGACCTGCTCGCCGCCGCCGAGCTGGAGTTCACCACTGGCGAGACGGCGCTGCGCGCCGCCGAGGCGAGCCTGCTCAAGCTGCGCAAGGACAACGCCGCCGCGCTGATCGAGATCGAACGCCAGCAGGAAGCCACCGAGCAGCAGATCGGCGCCGGCTACGTCTCCAACCAGAGCATCAGCGGCATGGCCGCGCACCCCCGGGCACTGGCCGCGGTCCGGTACGCGCTCGCCCAGCTCGGCGACCCGTACAAGTGGTCCGAGGAGGGGCCGAACCAGTTCGACTGCTCCGGCCTGATGTGGGCGGCGTACCGCTCCCCCGGTGCCGACTACTTCGACCTGCCCCGGGTCTCCCGCGACCAGTACGCGGCCACCCGGGGACGCACGGTTCCGCAGAGCGCGCTGCTCCCCGGCGACCTGCTCTTCTTCGCCTCGGGCAGCAGCTGGACGACGATCCACCACGTCGGCATGTACATCGGCAACGGCAAGATGGTGCAGGCACCCACCACCGGCGACGTCGTCAAGATCTCGGTCGTCCGTTGGTCCCGGCTGTACGCCGCCACCCGGGTGATCGGCGCGGTGCCGGCACCGGTAGTGACCAATCCGACCCCGCCCGTCTCGCCCCCGAAGCCGACGCCGCCGAAGCCCACGCCCACGCCGACGAAGACCACCAAGCCGACGCCGACGCCGACGCCGACGAAGACCACCAAGCCGACGCCGACCCCGACGCCGACCTTGACGACCACCCCGACGCCCACGCCGACCGGCAGCACCACGCCGAAGCCGTCGAACACCCCGAGCAACACTCCGACGACCCTGCCGCCGGCACCGCCCAGCGCACCGAACAGCGCGTCTCCGACGACCACGCCGACGACCACGCCGAAGGCCAGCACGAGCGCGACCGGCACCCGCAGCGCGACGGCCACCCCCAGCGACGCGGGCTGATCCGCCACGACCCGCTCCGGCTGTCCGCTCGGGGAGATCTGTGGCACCGTGACAACCAGGCACATCCGACCCGACGTCACGGGTCCGGGTGCGAGCATGGCGCGGAGGGCGGAAATGGCCGAGCAGAAAGATCCGGCGGAGACTGTCGACCCCGTGGTCGACCAGGCCGACCCACCAGGGCCGGACACCGCCGACCCGGTGACCGCCGCCAGCCCGGCAGGCACCAGCCCGGCAGACAGCGACGCCAGCCTGACCGACACCGGCTCCGCCTACAGCGACGCCGGCCCGGCAGGCACCGGCTCCGCTGACAGCGACGCCAGCCCGGCCGACACCGTCGACCCGGTGACCGCCGCCAGCCCGGCCGACCGCTCCGCTGACAGTGATGTCGAGGCGGCCGACAGCGGCCCCGCCGACAGCGACATCAGCTCAACCGCCAGCGAAGCCAAGGCGGCCGACAGCAGCACGGCACCGGTCGTCGCGGACGCCTCGACCGACGCCGATGACGATGCGCCCGCCGCCGAGGTACCCGCCGGTGCCGCCCCCGGCGGGACCGACGCCGCCGCGGACAGCAGCGGGACCGACGTCGGGGAGCCGGCAGTGGTCGACGCGCCCCCTGCTCAGGCCACCGCATCGGTAC
>NZ_JAGPXZ010000970.1:0-1963 GCF_018070305.1 Micromonospora sp. M51
CGAGGCTCACCTGGAAGCCGTCGTTCTCGAGGTAACGACGAATGACGTCGCTCACGGTCTGGTCGTCGTCGACCACCAGCACGCGCTGTGTCACGAACCATCCCCGTTCCGACCGGTCGCCGTCGCCCCTCGGATGCCCATCGGCCCAGCGTAGCCACGCACCCGGGCCCGCCCGCACCGGCAAACCTTGCGAGGTTCTTACGGCTGGGCGCGCAGACCCGAGCGGGCCGGCCCGCTGTCATACGGTGACCGGAATGCGGATACTTGTCACCGGTGCGGCCGGGTTCATCGGTTCCCACGTCGCCGACCTGCTCACCGAAAACGGGCACGAGGTGGTGGCAGTGGACGCGCTCCTGCCCGAGGCGCACGGTGCGACAGCACCGCCCTGGACCGAGCGGCACGACCTGGTGGTCGGCGACGTCCGCGACGGCGAGCTGCTGACCCGATTGCTGGCCGGTGTCGACGCGGTCTGCCATCAGGCGGCCATGGTCGGCCATGGCATCGACCCGGCCGACGCTCCCCGGTACGCCGCGCACAATGACCTCGGCACGGCCACCCTCCTCGCGGCGATGCACGCCACCGGGGTACGCCGACTGGTACTGGCCAGTTCGATGGTCGTCTACGGGGAGGGTCGCTACCACTGCCCCGCCCACGGGGTCGTCCGGCCTACCGGCCGTCGCGCCGACGACCTGGCCGAGGGCCGCTACGAGCCGACCTGCCCGCGCTGCGACCGGTCGCTCTCCCCCGGTCTCGTGCCCGAGGACGCGCCGTTGGAGCCGCGGAGCACGTACGCCGCCACCAAGCTGGCCCAGGAACACCTCGCCGGCGCGTGGGCCCGGCAGACCGGTGGATCGGTCTGGGCCCTGCGCTACCACAATGTCTACGGTCCGCGAATGCCACGTGACACCCCGTACTCGGGGGTCGCGTCGATCTTCCGGTCGGCCCTGGCCGGCGGGCGACCGCCCCGGGTCCTGGAGGACGGCCGGCAACGGCGCGACTTCGTGCACGTGAGCGATGTGGCCGCCGCCAACCTGCTGGCCCTGACCACACCGGCACCGGATCCGCTGACGCCGGTCAACGTCTGCTCGGGTGAACCGCACACCGTCGGCGACCTGGCCCACGAGCTGGCCGTGGCGATGGGCGGCCCATCGCCGGTCACCGTCGGCGGCGGACGTGCGGCGGACGTGCGGCACGTCGTGGCCGACCCGGCCCGCGCCACCCGGCTGCTCGGCTTCACCGCCCGGGTCGGCTTCGCCGCCGGCATCGCCGACTTCACCACCGCGGTGATGCGGGAGCCGGCGTCGGTCACGACACCGTCCACAGTAGGTGGTTGACGGCGAGGGCGGTGGCGGCCTGGGCCGCCAACCACCACCGGCGGTGGCGGGTGGGCAGGTGCGCGGTGGCGACCAGCAACCAGACGGCGAACGGTAGCCAGATCCGCTCCACCTCGGCCTTGCTGAGCCCGGACAGGTCCGCGGCGAGCACCGCTGCGGCCGCCGCGACGGGCAGCCACACGATGGGTCCGGCGCCGGTGATCCGCCGTCGGAGGGCCGCCGCGCCCGATGGTCGGATCGTCACGGCGGCCACCGCCCGGCGCACCGCCGGCCCGAGCACCGGGCCGGCCGAGAGCAGCAGAGCGGCGAGGGTCGCCCAGACCCAGTAGCCGTACGGACGTTCCGCCGCCCAACCCTGGTAGTAACGACGTGCCACCAGGTGGTAGCCGTCCAGCCACCAGAAGCCGGCGACGGTGAACACGGCGACGACGACCGCGACCGCCGTCGCCGCGACCAGCAGCACACCGGGGCGGTCCCGCGCCCGGAGCAGCACCACCGCCAACGCGAGCAACCCCACCAGGACGAACCCGTACGACAGGTAGAGCGCGAAGCCGAGGAGCAACCCGCCGAGCGCGGCCGCTGGCCGGCCACCCACCGCCAGCAGCGCCAGCCCGGCCGCGACCACCGCG
>NZ_JAGPXZ010000971.1:0-1960 GCF_018070305.1 Micromonospora sp. M51
GACCCACACCCTCGGCGCGCTCGACGGGAGGTTCGTGCCGCCCGGCCCGTCCGGTTCACCCACCCGGGGCCTGGTCAACGTGCTGCCCACCGGCCGCAACTTCTACTCCGTCGACCCGAAGGCCATCCCCAGCCGCAACGCCTGGGACGTCGGGGTGGCCCTCGCCGACTCGCTGCTGGCCCGGCACCTCGCCGACACCGGCGGGTACCCCCGGTCGGTGGGGTTGACAGTGTGGGGCACCAGCGCCATGCGGACCCAGGGTGACGACATCGCCGAGGTGCTCGCGTTGCTGGGCTGCCGGCCGGTCTGGGACGACAGGTCCCGGCGGGTCACCGGCATCGAGGTGGTGCCGACCGCCGAGCTGGGCCGGCCGCGCGTCGACGTCACGGTGCGCATCTCCGGTTTCTTCCGCGACGCGTTCCCGCACGTCGTGGCGCTGCTCGACGACGCCGTCCGGCGGGTCGCCGCCCTGGACGAGCCGGACGAGGAGAACTACCTGCGCGCGCACGTCGCCGCCGACCTCGCCGAGCACGGCGACGAGCGGCGGGCCACCGCCCGGATCTTCGGCTCCAAGCCCGGCGCGTACGGGGCGGGGCTGCTGCCCCTGATCGACGCCCGGACGTGGCGCAGCGACGCCGACCTGGCCGAGGTGTACGCGGTGTGGGGCGGCTACGCGTACGGCCGGGGCCTGGACGGGCGGGAGGCGCGCGCCGACATGGAACGCTCGTTCGCCCGGATCGCGGTGGCGGTGAAGAACCAGGACACCCGCGAGCACGACATCGTCGACTCCGACGACTACTTCCAGTACCACGGCGGGATGGTGGCGATGGTCCGCCACCTCACCGGCACGTCACCGCAGGCGTACGTGGGTGACTCGGCGATGCCGCACGACGTGCGCACCCGCACGCTGGGTGAGGAGACCCGGCGGGTGTTCCGGGCCCGGGTGGTCAACCCGAAGTGGATCGCCGCGATGCGCCGGCACGGCTACAAGGGCGCGTTCGAGCTGGCGGCCACAGTGGACTACCTGTTCGGCTACGACGCCACCGCTGGTGTCGTCGACGACTGGATGTACGAACACCTGGCCGCCGCGTACCTCTTCGACGACACCACCCGGGAGTTCCTGGAGCGGTCCAACCCGTGGGCGCTGCGCGGCATCACCGAGCGGCTGTTGGAGGCCGCCGACCGGGGGCTGTGGGCCGCACCGGAGCCGAGCACCCTCGACCGGCTGCGCGACACGTACCTGGCCAGCGAGGGCGACCTGGAGGACCGGGCGTGAGCGCGAGGAGTGAGCCGGTTTTGCGAGCCTCGCAGTCGCGAACGAAAGGAGGCGCCGTGGCGACTTATCCCTTCAGCGCGGTGCTCGGTATGGCCGACATGCGGTTGGCCCTGCTGCTCAACGCGGTCTCCCCGGCGATCGGCGGGGTCCTGGTCCGGGGCGAGAAGGGCACCGCGAAGTCCACCGCCGTGCGGGCCCTCGCCGCGCTGCTGCCCCCGGTGCGCCAGGTGGCCGGTTGCCGGTTCGGTTGTGACCCGGCCGGGCCCGACCCGGCCTGCCCGGACGGCCCGCATCCGGCCGACGCCGCCGCCGAGACCCGCCCGGCCCGCCTGGTCGAGCTGCCGGTGGGCGCCGCCGAGGACCGGGTGGTCGGCGCGCTGGACCTGGAGAAGGCGATCGGCGAGGGGGTCCGCGCGTTCGAGCCGGGTCTGCTCGCCGCCGCGCACCGGGGGGTGCTCTACGTCGACGAGGTCAATCTGCTGCACGACCACCTGGTCGACCTGCTGCTCGACGCGGCGGCGATGGGCCGCAGCCACGTGGAGCGGGAGGGCGTCTCGGTCAGCCACGCGGCCCGGTTCCTGCTGGTCGGCACGATGAACCCGGAGGAGGGCGAGCTGCGCCCGCAGTTGCTCGACCGGTTCGGGCTCACCGTGGAGGTGAACGCCAGCCGGGACCCGGAGATCC
>NZ_JAGPXZ010000972.1:0-1960 GCF_018070305.1 Micromonospora sp. M51
GGTGCGGGCGTACGCCCGACGCAAGGTGGACTTCGAGGCGATGGACTTCGCCGACCAGCTCGCCCGGGCGGCGCGGGTGGCCCGGGGCCATCCGGCGGTCGGCGCGATCGAGCGGGACCGGTTCCGGGTGGTGTTGCTCGACGAGTACCAGGACACCAGCCACGCCCAGGTGGTGTTGCTCAACGCGCTGTTCGGTGGGGGGCACCCGGTGACCGCGGTGGGCGACCCGTGCCAGTCGATCTACGGCTGGCGGGGGGCCAGCGCGGGCACCCTGGACCGGTTTCCCACCGAGTTCGCCCGCGCCGACGGTGAGCCGGCCCCGGCGCTGGGGCTCACCACGAGTTGGCGCAACCGTCCGGAGATCCTCCGGGTGGCGAACGCGCTCTCCACCCCGCTGCGGGCGGCGGGTGCCCGGGTGCCGGAGCTGCGCTCGGCGTTGACCGTCCGGGACCCGATCCCGCACCGCAGCCCGGCCGGTGCGGCCGGGGGCACCGTGCACTGCGCGATGCTGCCCACGTACGCCGACGAGGCCGACTGGATCGCCGACAGCGTGCTGGCCGCCTGGCGTGGGGCGGCCGGGATGCCGGGCGTGGCCCCGGAGCACATCCCGGTGGCGCGGCGCCCGACGACCGCCGTGCTGGTTCGGGTACGCAGCCAGATCCCGGCGATCGAGTCGGCGCTGCGCGAGCGTGGTCTGCCGGTCGAGGTGGTGGGGCTGGGCGGCCTGCTGGACACTCCCGAGGTGCGCGACGTGGTGTGCACGTTGCGGGTGCTGGCCGACCCGACCGACGGGGCCGCGCTGTTGCGGCTGCTCACCGGTGCCCGTTGGCGGATCGGGCCGCGTGACCTGGTGGCCCTGCACCGCCGGGCTCGGGCCATCGCTACAGCTCGACGGCAGGTGGCCGCCGACGACGACGCGGAGATCAGCCCCGACCTGTTGGACGAGGCGACTCTGGTGGAGGCGCTGGCCGACCTCGGGCCGGCGCAGGCGTACTCGGCGGAGGGGTTCGCGCGGCTGCGCGCGTACGGCCGGGAGTTGGCGCTGCTGCGCTACCGACTGGACCAGGCGCTGCCGGACCTGATCGCGGACATCGAGCGAACCATCGGCCTGGACGTGGAGGTCGCGGTGCGGGCCGGCCGCGACGGCGCCGGCGACGCGGGCCTGGCCCGGGGGCACCTGGACGCGCTCGGCGACGTGGCGGCCCGGTTCAGCGGGGAGACGCCCGGCGCCACCCTGTCCGGTTTCCTGTCCTATCTGGCCGCCGCCGAGGACGAGGAGCGTGGTCTGGCGCCGGGCGAGGTCGAGGTGGTGGAGGGCGCGGTGCAGGTGGTCACCGCACACGCCGCCAAGGGTCTGGAGTGGGACGTGGTGGCGGTGGCCGGGCTCAGTCGCGGGCTGTGGCCCGGGCCGGTCCGCAACTCCGACCACTGGTTGGGCGGGCTGGGCGTGCTGCCGTTCCCGCTGCGCGGTGACGCCGACGGGCTGCCCGAGTTGGCGCTCGACGAGGCGGGCGACCAGCGGGCCGTGGCGCGGGCGGTGACCGACTTCACCGACGCGTGGCGGGCCCACGACGAGCGGGAGGAACGCCGGCTGACGTACGTGGCGGTGACCCGGCCGCGCCGGCTGCTGCTCTGCTCCGGTTACTGGTGGGGGGAGGGCACGAAGCGACCGCGAGGTCCGTCGGTCTTCCTGCGTGAGGTGTACGACGCCTGCCTCGACGGTGGGCCGGGGCACCTGATCGACGTGTGGGCACCGGAGCCGACCCCGGACGCGACGAACCCCACGGCCGAGGTGGTGCTCCGCGCGGAGTGGCCGGCCGACCCGTTGGGTGGTCGCCGGCCGGCGCTGGCCGAGGCTGCCGGGCTGGTGCGTCGCCTGATGGCCGACGGTCCGGCGGCGGCGCTCCCGGGACCGGTCGGGCCGGTCCTCCCCGGGCCGGTCGGGTCGAGTGGCTCGGTG
>NZ_JAGPXZ010000973.1:0-1958 GCF_018070305.1 Micromonospora sp. M51
GAACATCACCGGCGAGGCGTCGTTCTTGATCAGGACGACGTCGGCCTGCCGGCCGGCGGTGAGCGCGCCGATGGTGGCATCCATGCCGAGGGCGCGGGCGCCGCCCCGGGTGGCCCACTCGACGACCTGCTCGGCGCGCAGGTGGCAGTGGGTGACGGTCTCCTGCTTGGCGTGCGCCTCCAGGTGCTCCCGGGAGCGGTCCGCGCCGAGCGTGCTGCGCATCGCGGAGAAGAGATCGCCGCTCCACCACACGCTGGTGTCCATCGACAGTGACACCGGGATGTCGTGGTGGCGCAGCTGCCAGGTGGGTGGGTAACCCTGGCCGGCGCTCTGCTCGCTCTCGGTCGAGACGGAGACCGAGCCGCCGGTCGCGGCGATCCGGTTGTACGAGTCGTGGGTGAGCGTCGCCGCGTGCACGTAGACGGTCGACGGGGTCATGAACCCGTTCTCGTGCATCAGTCGGATGCCGTCGTCGTTGGTGGCGCCCCACACGCCGGCGTGGGTGGTCACCGCGGCGCCCAACTCCCGGGCCACCTCGAACGCGGCCCGTTCCGGGAAGGCGGGGTCGCCGGTGACGTCGAAGGCCATCTGGAAGCCGGCCAGCTTGCCCCCGTCGACGCGGCGGCGGTGGAAGTCGCGGAACTCCGGGGAGGTGGCCCATTCCCAGGGCCCCTGCTGGATGTTGCCGTAGGCGAGCACGAACCGCCCGTCGACCGCCTCCAGGGCGTCCACGGCGGCGTCGGCGTGCTCGGGCGTCTGCAACCCGTGCGACCAGTCGACAGTGGTGGTGACGCCCGCGTCGATCGCCTCAATCGCCCCGAGCAGGTTGCCGGCGTGGATGTCCTCGGGCCGGAACAGCTTGCCGGACTCGAGGTAGTACCAGACGAAGTACTGGGTCAGGGTCCAGTCGGCGCCGTACCCGCGCATCGCGGTCTGCCACAGGTGCCGGTGGGTGTCGACCATGCCGGGCATGAGGATGCCGCCGGTGGCGTCGATCTCCAGGGCGTCGTCGGGCGCGGTGAGGCCGACGCCGACCTGCGCGATCCGGTCGCCGACGACCAGCACATCGGCGCCGGGGAGCACCGTGTGCGCGTCGTCCATGGTGAGAACCAGGCCGTTGCGGAAGACCACCGGCCGGTCGGTTGCGCTCATCGCCACCCATTCCTTTCCGGGGTACGAGGGGAATCCGGACTCTTGTCCGCTCTACGGCCAGCCCGGGTGGCGCAAGTGTGGTCCGGGTCACCATTCGTGTCAAGGGCTGGCCCCGCTGGCCAATTCCTCCGTTGACACTCCCCTTCCGGTGTCGGAAGCTGTCACGACGGACAGGTGTCCGTAGAACGGGCGGAAAAATGGTGCAGCATTCGACAGGGCCGTTGGCCGGGCTGCTCGTCGCGGACTTCTCCCGGATCCTCGCCGGGCCGTACGCGACGATGCTCCTGGCCGACCTCGGCGCACAGGTGGTCAAAGTGGAGAGCCCCGGTGGCGACGACACCCGCACCTGGATGCCGCCCACCCGCGACGGTGTCTCGACGTACTACCTCGGCATCAACCGCAACAAGCGGTCGATCGCCCTGGACCTCAAGAATCCCGACGACCTGGCCGCCGCGCAGGAGCTGGCCCGCCGCGCCGACGTGCTCATCGAGAACTTCCGGCCCGGTGGCCTCGCCCGGTTCGGCCTCGACTACGACACGGTCACCGCGACCACCGAGAAGGTCGTGTACGCGAGCATCAGCGGCTTCGGCACCGGCGCCGGCCGGGACTTCCCCGGCTACGACCTGATGGTGCAGGCCATCTCGGGCCTGATGAGCCTCACCGGCGACCCGGACGGCTCGCCGTACCGGGCCGGGATCTCGGTCTTCGACGTGATGGCCGGGTTGCACGCGAGCATCGGCATCCTCGCCGCGCTGCACCACCGTGGCGCGACCGGACGCGGCCAGCACGTCGAGGTCAACCTGCTC
>NZ_JAGPXZ010000974.1:0-1948 GCF_018070305.1 Micromonospora sp. M51
TCGTACGGGTCGGTGCCGATCGGGCACAGCGTCGACGCCACGCCGCTGCAGATGACCGCCGCGTACGCCGCCATCGCCAACAACGGCACGTACGTGCAGCCGCACCTGGTCAAGGAGGTGATCGGCCCGGACGGCAAGCGCACCCCCGCGCCGGCCCCGGTGACCCGCTCGGTGCTCAGCCCACAGAACGCGGCGGCCCTGCGCACCATGCTGGAGGCGGTCACCACCGTCGACCGCGCCACCGGTCTGACGGCCGCCGTCCCCGGCTACCGGGTCGCCGGCAAGACCGGAACCGGGTGGCGGCTGGTGAACGGCAAGAAGCAGCCCGGTGAGGTGTCCTCCTTCATCGGGATGGCTCCCGCCGAGAACCCCCGGTACGTGATCTCGGTCTTCGTGTACGCACCCAACAACGGGGGCGCGGCGGTCGCCGGGCCGGCGTTCCGGGACATGATGCAGTTCACTCTGCGTCACTACCGGGTGCCACCTTCCGCCGCCGGATCCGCGCCCAAGTTTGTGGTCTATCCGCGCTGAGCAGCAATGGCGGGACATCATCGGTGAGTGCCGACGAACCACCGGGGCGGCTGTGCGGCCGGAACCGGACGACCGGGTAGGGTCTGACGCCGTGCCCGGCAATCCACGTCCACGTACCGTGACCGGAGTTCGGCTCGGTGATCTCGCCATCCGGCTCGCCGTCGACCTCCCGGCGGACGCCGCCGCGGTGGTCGTCACCGGGGTCACCCACGCCAGCCAGGAGGTCCGCTCCGGCGACCTGTACGCGGCGCTGCCCGGTGCCCGCCGGCACGGTGCGGAGTTCGCCACCGGTGCCGCCGAGGCGGGTGCCGTGGCGGTGCTGACCGACCCGGCGGGCGCGGAGCTGGCGGCGCAGAGTGGTCTGCCCGCCCTGGTGGTGCCCGACCCGCGCGCCGTGCTCGGCGAACTGGCCTCGGCCGTGTACGGCGACCCGACCGCCGGTCTCACCGTGATCGGGGTGACCGGCACCGCCGGCAAGACGTCCACCGCGTACCTGATCGAGTCGGGGCTGCGGGCCGCCGGGCACACCACCGGGCTGGTCGGCACGGTGGAGACCCGGCTCGGTGACCTGGTGATCGACAGTGTGCGCACCACCCCCGAGGCGACCGACCTGCACGCCATGCTGGCCACCGCGCGCGAGCGTGGGGTCACCGCCGTGGTCATGGAGGTCTCCAGCCACGCCCTGGCCATGGGCCGGGTGGGCGGGGTGCGGTTCGCTGTCGGGGGCTACACCAACTTCGGCTCGGACCACCTGGACTTCCACGCCGACAGCGACGACTACTTCGCCGCGAAGGCCCAGCTCTTCGACGGGCGCTGCGCCGTCGAGGTGCTCAACCACGACGACCCGGCGTTGAAGCCGCTGCTCAAGCCGGGCACCGTCACCTATTCGGCGGCCGGTGACCAGGGTGCGACCTGGTGGGCCGACGGGGTGGGCGGCGAGGGGTACGCACAGCGGTTCACCGCGCACGGCCCGGACGGGGTGGCCCTCTCCGCCGGTGTCGCGCTGCCCGGTCGACACAACGTGGCCAACGCGCTGCTGGCCATCGCCGCGCTGGTCGGCGCCGGGGTCGACCCGGTGACCGCCGCGGCCGGTGTGGCCGCCTGCGGTGGCGTCCCGGGCCGGCTGGAGCTTGTCGACGTGGCCGCGCCGGTGCGCGGGGTGGTCGACTACGCCCACAAGTCGGACGCGATAGTGGCCGCGCTGGCCGCGTTGCGCGAGTTGAGCGCCGGCCGGCTGATCTGTGTGATCGGCGCCGGCGGGGACCGGGACCGGGGCAAGCGGCCGGTGATGGGTGCCGCCGCGGCGGAGGGAGCCGACGTGGTGCTGGTGACCGACGACAATCCGCGTACCGAGGACCCGGGGGAGGTCCGCGGCGAGGTGCTCGCCGGGGCGGACCGGGCCGGCACGTCCGCCCGG
>NZ_JAGPXZ010000975.1:0-1948 GCF_018070305.1 Micromonospora sp. M51
GTCTACGGTGTCGGCCCGCTCGGCGCCGGCCTGCTCTTCGCGGTACGCGGCGCGGGAGCGTTGGTGGGGCCGATCCTGATGCGCCGGGTGCTGACCAACCGGGCCTGGCTGCTGCCCGGGCTGGCGTTGTCCATGTCGCTGTACGGCCTGTCCTACCTGGGCACCTCCGTCGTGCGCTGGTTTCCGTTGGTGCTGTTGCTGGTCTTCGTGGCGCACTTCGCGGGTGGCAGTAACTGGGTGATGTCGAACTTCGCTCTGCAGGGCGAGGTCCCGGACCGGCTGCGGGGCCGCGTCTTCGCCACCGACATGATGCTGGCGACGTTGGCGATCTCGGTGAGCCAACTGGCGGTGGCCCTGGTGGTGGACGTGGTCGACGAACGGGTGGTGCTCGCTGGCTGCGGTCTGATCACCCTCGTGTACGCGGTCGGTTGGCGGATCGCCACCCGCCGGCTCTCGCTCACCGATCCGGCCGCCGAGCCGGTCCCGGACCCGGCCGGCTGAGCTCGGCGATCCCAGGCAGCGGGCGCGGGCCCGGTTCGTCGGTCCCGGGCCCTAGCATGAGCGCGTGCCGACGAACTTCACCGCCGAGTCGGTCCGGGTCCGCGTCCCGGCGACCAGCGCCAACCTGGGCCCGGGCTTCGACGCGCTGGGCCTCGCCCTCGGGCTCTACGACGACCTGGCCGCCGAGGTCGCGCCGAGCGGTGTCCGGGTGACAGTGACCGGGCAGGGCGCCGGTGAGCTGCCCGACGACGACAGACACCTGGTGGTGCGGGCCATGCGCGCCGCGTTCGACGTGCTGGGGGCCCAACCCGGCGGGCTGAGCGTGCAGTGCGTCAACCGGATCCCGCAGGCGCGTGGGCTGGGCTCCTCGTCCGCCGCGATCGTCGCCGGGGTGCTGCTGGCCCGGGCCCTCGTCGTCGACGGGGAGCACCGCCTCGACGACGCCGGCACGCTGCGGCTGGCCGCCGAGATCGAGGGTCACCCCGACAACGTGGCACCGTGCCTGCTCGGCGGTTTCACGGTGGCCTGGTCCGAGCCGGGCGGTGCCCGGGCGGTGTCCCTGCCGGTCGCCGACGCGGTGCGGCCCACTGTTTTCGTCCCGGCGGAACGCGGACTGACAGCGACCGCGCGGGCGGCCCTGCCGGCCACCGTGCCGCATGGTGACGCCGCGTTGACGGCAGGGCGGGCGGCCCTGCTGGTGCACGCGCTCACCACGGACCCGGCCCTGCTGCTGCCGGCCACCGTCGACCGGCTCCACCAGGACTATCGCGCAGCCGGGATGCAGGGCACGTCTTCGCTGGTCAACGCGTTGCGCGCGGCGGGTGTGGCAGCTGTGGTCAGTGGGGCGGGGCCGACTGTCCTGGCGCTCAGCGAGCCGCCAGCGGACTTCCCGCTGGGAACAGACTGGGAGATCTGGCAGTTACCGATAGACGTCAGCGGCGCGCGGGTCGCCCGGGGTACACTTGGACACGCCGAGCGGGACCCTGTTGCCGCAGGTCGGAAGAGTTGATTACGCTCTAGACCTAGCACAGCCGCGAAGCACGCGATCTCCTGCGGGGCGGCGCACCCCCGAAGCTCTCGGCGGTCAGCCCGTCTACCCCTGCCCAAGGCCCACGCCGCGCCGCAGTTTCCACAGGTCGCCGCAGACGGCGAGACCTGCTCACCGACGTTGGTGAGTCGGGATACCGACCGGCTGCTGTGTCACAGACTCCCGCGACGCGTCCTTGCGAGGCGGGTGCACCGAGGCCGCCCGGCCACCTGAGTTCCGACTCCGGGCAGTCCCGGCCTATCGAGGGAAGGAATCCATTGAGCGACACCACCGACGTGACGTCGGATGTGTCCCACGGCGCTGGCGATGCCACCGCCGCCGCTCCCGCCCGTCGTCGGCGTAGCGGCTCCGGTCTGTCGGCGATGCTGCTGCCAGAGCTGCAGAGCCTGGCTGCGTCGC
>NZ_JAGPXZ010000976.1:0-1947 GCF_018070305.1 Micromonospora sp. M51
AGGCGGGCATCCGGCTCAGCCTGGGCAGCGACAGTCACGCGGTGATCGACCTGTTCGAGGAGGCCCGGGCGGTGGAGCTGGACGAGCGGCTGCGTACCCGCCGGCGCGGCCACTTCGCACCGCTCGACCTGCTGACGGCGGCCACCGCCGCCGGGCACACCGCGCTGGGCTGGGCCGACGCCGGGAGGATCGCCGTGGGTGCCCGCGCCGACCTGGTGACGGTACGCCTGGACAGCGCCCGCACCGCCGGGGTCCCGCCGGTGGGCGTGTTCTTCGCGGCCGGTGCGGCGGACGTCGAGCAGGTCATGGTGGACGGCCGGGTGGTGGTGGCCGAGGGCCGGCACCTGAGCGTCGACGTGCCGGCCGAGCTGGCGGCGGCCATCGAGGCGGTGAACCCCACATGAGCAGCCTGCTGGTCGACAACATCGGGGAGCTGGTCACCAACGGTGCCGGCGAGGGCCCGCTCGGCATCCGCCGCGACGCCGCCGTGCTGGTCGAGGAGGACCGGGTGGCCTGGGTCGGGCCGTCCGCGTACGCGCCGGCCGCCGACCATCACATCGACGCCGGCGGGGCCGCCGTGCTGCCCGGCTTCGTGGACAGCCACGCCCACCTGGTCTTCGCCGGGGACCGGGCCGCCGAGTTCGCCGCTCGGATGGCCGGTCAGCCCTACACCGGCGGCGGCATCCGGACCACTGTCGGCGCGACCCGGGCCGCCACCGACGACGAGCTGCGCGCCAACGTGCGCCGGCTGCGCGGGGAGGCGCTGCGCCAGGGCACCACGACCATGGAGATCAAGAGTGGGTACGGGCTGACCGTCGCCGACGAGGCCCGCTCGCTGCGGATCGCCGCCGAAAGCAGCACCGAGACCACCTTCCTGGGCGCGCACGTGGTGCCCGCCGAGTACGCCGACCGCCCCGACGACTACGTCGGGCTGGTCTGCGGCCCGATGTTGGCCGCCGCCGCGCCGTACGCGAAGTGGGTCGACGTTTTCTGCGAGCGGGGCGCCTTCGACGTGGACCATGCCCGCGCCATCCTGGCCTGCGGTCAGGCCGTCGGTCTGGGCGTCCGGATCCACGCCAACCAGCTCGGCCCCGGCCCCGGCGTTCAGCTCGGCGTGGAGCTGGGCGCGGCGAGCGTCGACCACTGCACCTACCTGTCCGACGCCGACATCGACGCGCTCGCGTCGAACCGGATCGACTGCATGTGCCATGAAGGCCTGCACACCACCACAGTCGCCACGCTGCTGCCCGGCGCGGAGTTCTCCACCCGCTCGCCGTACCCGGACGCGCGCCGGCTGCTCGACGCCGGTGTCACAGTGGCGCTGGCGACGGACTGCAACCCCGGCTCGTCGTACACCTCGTCGATGCCCTTCTGCGTGGCCCTCGCGGTCCGCGAGATGCGGATGACCCCGGCGGAGGCGGTCTGGGCCGCCACCGCCGGTGGCGCGCGGGCGCTGCGCCGCGACGACATCGGTGTCCTCACCCCCGGCGCGCGGGCCGACCTCGTCGTCCTCGACGCGCCGTCACACCTGCACCTGGCCTACCGGCCCGGTGTCCCCCTGATCCGCCAGGTAATACGCAACGGAGTTCCGCAATGACGAACGTGACCATCCAGCCCACCGGGATCACCGCCGACGACGTTCTCGCGGTGGCCCGCGGCACCGCCACGGTCGTCCTCGCCCCCGCCACCATCGAGGCGATGGCGACCAGCCGGGCCATCGTGGACGGCATCGAGTCGTCGGGTCGCCCCGTCTACGGGGTCTCGACCGGGTTCGGGGCGTTGGCCAACACCTTCATCGCCCCGGAGCGACGGGCCGAGCTGCAACACGCGCTGATCCGCTCGCACGCCGCCGGGGTGGGCGCTCCGATGCCGCGCGAGGTGGTCCGGGCCATGATGCTGCTACGGGTCCGGTCGCTCGCCCTGGGCCGCTCCGGGGTCCGGCCGCTG
>NZ_JAGPXZ010000977.1:0-1939 GCF_018070305.1 Micromonospora sp. M51
GCTCAGCGTGCTGCGCAAGCGGTTGGAGGACTTCCTGGTCGCGCACTCCGTCGGCGAGACCGACCTGTTCGACCTGACCGTCGCCGTGTCCGAGGCCGCCGCCAACGCCATCGAGCACCCGATCCACCCCGCCGAGGCCATGATCAGTGTGGAGGTGGCCATCGAGGGTCGGACGGTGACGGCCACGGTGCGCGACAGCGGGCAGTGGCGGGAGTCGACCGGCTCCGGCTTCCGGGGCCGCGGCCTTGCCCTGATCAGAGCGCTCGGCGACCTGTCGGTGCAGCGTACCGATGAGGGCACCGAGGTGACGCTGCGCCGGCAGCTGCAGGACTGACCGCGCGCCCGGCGGCGGCCGGGCACAGTGGGCCGGCGGGAGACTGTGACGCCGACCCTAGGCCGGGTCGAGCCAGCTCTGCTCGCCGAGGCCGGAGATCTCCAGCACGCGACGGACCTGCCGGGACGGACGAACGGTGAGCGCGCCCGGAACCTGCTGGGCGAGCCGGACCAGGGCGTGGATGGCGGCCGAGTCGAAGAAGGTGACAGCGCTCAGGTCGAGAGTGATCTTCCCGGCGGGCTCGCGCAGGGCTGTCTGGAGCATCGTGTCCGCGGTCGCCATGTCGACCTCACCGGCTACCACCACGTAGAGGTGGCCATCGTCGAGTTCGGCGCTGGCGGAGAAGACAGGCGGTGCTTCCCCTTGATCCACGCAGACACCTTGACACAGCCGTCCAGACAGGGCAACAACCCCCACCGGGCGGCCGTGGCGCGGCTCACCGGCGGTCCCGGCGATAGGCTTGCGACATGACCGTCCGCCCGCCGCTGACACCAGGCACGCTCTCCCCGATGCGACCGGTGCCGTCCCAGATCGCCCGACCGGAGTACGTGGGCAAGACGCGCCCGCAACAGTGGCGTGGCTCGCACGTGCAGACGCCGGAGACCATCGAGAAGATGCGGGTCGCCAGCCGGCTCGCCGCCCAGGCCACCCAGCTCGCCGGCGAGCACTGCAAGCCCGGTGTGACCACCGACGAGATCGACAAGGTGGTGCACGAGTTCCTCTGCGACCACGGCGCGTACCCGTCGACGTTGGGCTACAAGGGCTTCCCGAAGTCCTGCTGCACCAGCCTGAACGAGGTCATCTGCCACGGCATTCCGGACTCCACGGTCCTGCAGGACGGCGACATCATCAACGTCGACGTGACCGCGTACATCGGTGGGGTGCACGGTGACACCGACGCCACCTTCTGCGTCGGAGAGGTCAGCGAAGAGGCCCGGCTGCTGGTCGAGCGGACCCACGAGGCAATGATGCGCGGCATCCGCGCGGTCGCCCCGGGCCGCCAGATCAACGTCGTGGGCCGGGTCATCGAGTCGTACGCCAAGCGGTTCGGCTACGGCGTGGTCCGCGACTTCACCGGCCACGGCATCGGCGAGGCATTCCACAGCGGCCTCTATGTGCCGCACTACGACAGCCCGCGTCCCACGGACATCATGGAGCCGGGCATGACGTTCACCATCGAGCCGATGATCACCCTGGGCACCTACCAGTACGACATGTGGGACGACGGGTGGACCGTGGTCACCAAGGACCGAAAGTGGACGGCACAGTTCGAGCACACCATCGTGGTGACCGACGACGGCCACGAGATCCTGACGCTTCCGTGAGCGCGAGGAACGCAGCGCAGCGGAGTCCCGCAGTCGCGAACAGGGCCAGCGCCGTGAGCGCGAGGAACGCAGCGCAGCGGAGTCCCGCAGTCGCGAACAGGGCCAGCGCGGTGAGCGCGAGGAACGCAGCGCAGCGGAGTCCCGCAGTCGCGATCGAAGGGCAGGCGCCGTGACCGACACCCCGGCGGCGCTGCGTGAGGCGCACCACGCGGACGTCTCCGGCGGCTGGTTGCGCCCGGCCGTCTTCGGCGCGATGGACGGCCGGGTCAGCAACATCGCC
>NZ_JAGPXZ010000978.1:0-1937 GCF_018070305.1 Micromonospora sp. M51
GCCTTGGTCAGTACGACCAGGGGTCGGGCGCCGGACTCGTGGGCCAGGGAGAGCAGCCGCTCGATCCGGCCCACGTCCGGCTCGGGGTGCACCGGCTCGACCACGGCGGCGGCGTCGAGGTTGGCGGCCAGCACCTGGCCGCTGGCGTCCTTGCCGGCGGTACGCCGGATCAGCGCGCCGCGCCGCGGCAGTACCGCCTCCACGGTGACCCGGCGGTCCGGCCAGTGGGTGAGCAGCACCCAGTCCCCGGCGCAGGGCAGCGCGGACGGGTCCCGCGCGGCGACGGTCAGCACCGCCCCGCCCAGGCTGGCCCGGACCGGGCCGACGGTGGTCAGCACCGTGCAGACCCCCCGGTCCACCCGGGCCACCCGACCCGGCTGGTGCTCGCCGCGACGCGCGGCGTACGCCGCTCGCTCGGCGTCCCAGCCGAGGGCGGTCAGATCGATCGTCATAGCATCCTCATCGGTGTCGAAGCTGGTGATGGCGGAACACGCGTGCCACGTCCGGCATGATCAACCACCTCCGTCCGATGTCCCGGTGCCGCGTCTGCCGCTGACGGTAGGTCGTGCGCCGACGCGCCGAAAGCGATTTCCCCGGCGACGCCGCGGGCGGCGGACCGCTACTGTCGACGGGTGACCACGGATCCGCTGCTGCTGATGGGCGAGGTGGACGCGGCCACCAGCCGACTACTCCGTACCGCCGCGTCTTTCGACGCCGCGGACCTGGCTGCCGCGTCGCTGCTGCCGGGCTGGACGCGCGGCCACGTGCTGGCGCACGTGGCGCGCAACGCCGACGGCTTCGTCAACCTGCTCACCTCGGCCCGCACCGGGGAGGCCCTGCCGATGTACGCCTCGTTGGAGGCCCGCACGGCGGACATCGAAGCCGGTTCGGGCCGACCACCGGCCGCGCACCTGGACGACCTGCGCCGCACCGCGGACCTGTTCGCCGAGGCGGTCGCGGCGATGCCGACCGAGGCGTGGGCGGCGACGGTGCAGGCGCGTAAGGGCCCGTGGCCGGCCGCGCTGCTGGTCTGGGGTCGGCTCCGGGAGATCGAGGTGCACCACCTCGATCTGGCCGCCGACTACCGGGCCACGGACTGGTCGGAGGCGTTCGCCCACCGACTGCTGCGCGAGGCGGCCAGCCATCACGGCACCGGTCCGACGCCCCCGTCGATGGTGCTCCGTCTCGACGGCAGCGAGCACGAGGTGGTGATCGGGGAGCGGGTCGGCGCCCCGGTCGTCGCCGGTCCCGCCCCCGACCTCGCCGCCTGGCTGATCGGCCGCGCCGACGGCGCCCCGCTCTCCGTCATCCCTGACGGTCCCCTGCCTACTCCACCGGAATGGATATAGAAACGTCATGACATACAACGGAGACGTCACGAACGGCGGCGCACCCGCGGTTCGGGACTTGGCCGGGCTGACCATCAGCAAGCTGTCGGTGGGCCCGATGGACAACAACGCCTACCTGCTGCGCTGCACGGCCACCGGTGACCAGGTGCTGATCGACGCCGCCAACGAGGCACCCCGGCTGCTCGACCTGATCGGCGACGGTGGGCTCACCGCCGTGGTGACGACCCACCAGCACATGGATCACTGGGTGGCGCTGGAGGAGGTCGTCGCCAAGACCGGCGCCCGGGCGCTGGTGCACGCCGACGACGCGGCGGGCCTGCCGATCGAGGCGGAGCGGCTGGCCGACGGCGACACCGTGGCGGTCGGCGACTGCGCGCTGGAGGTCATCCACGTCAAGGGCCACACCCCGGGTTCGATCGCGCTTCTCTACCGCGACCCGGCCGGCACCCCGCACCTGTTCACCGGCGACAGTCTCTTCCCTGGTGGCGTCGGCAACACCGACAAGGACCCGGAGCGGTTCGCGGCGCTGATCGGCGACGTCGAGCAGAAGCTGTTCGACAAGCTGCCGGACGACACCTGGTTCTACCC
>NZ_JAGPXZ010000979.1:0-1935 GCF_018070305.1 Micromonospora sp. M51
GAACGCCACGCGGACCGGCCAGCCCGACGCGAGCGCCAGGGCGGTCTGCAGGGTGCTCGACGCGCCGAAGACCGAGCGCACTGCCGAGGGTGGCGGGACGGCCCCGCACCCCCCGTTCACCTCGCCGAACGCGGAGTGGGTGGACCGGTTCGAGGAGGCTCCGGACCGGGCCCTGGCGTACGCGTACGACATCGTCTGCAACGGCAACGAGATCGGCGGCGGGTCGATCCGTATCCACCGGGGTGACGTGCAGAAGCGGGTCTTCGACCTGCTCGGCATCACCGCCGAGGAGGCGCAGGACAAGTTCGGCTTCCTGCTGGAGGCGTTCAAGTACGGCGCCCCGCCGCACGGCGGTATCGCCTTCGGCTGGGACCGGGTCTGCATGTTGCTCGCCGGCGCGGACTCGATCCGTGAGGTCATCGCGTTCCCGAAGACCCGGGGCGGCTTCGACCCGCTGACCAGTGCTCCCACCCCGATCACCGCCCAGCAGCGCGCCGAGGCCGGCATCGACGCCAAGCCCAAGCCGGCCGCGACGGCCCACGCGGGAACGGCCGGCCCCGCAGCCCCGGTAGCCGACCCGGTCTGACCCCCTTGGCGCCGTCGATCATGGGGTTGACGGGCCCGCGCCACGGCGTGTCGCTCGTTAACCTCATGATCGACGTCGGCGGCGGCAGGGGAGTGGGCTGGGATGCGGGTGCTTGTTGTCGGGGGTAGTGGGTTACTCGGGCGGTCGGTTTGTCGGCGGGGCCTCGGGCTTGGTTGGTCGGTTGTTGGGACGTTCTACTCCGGTGAGATCGACGTGCCGGGTGTCGAGGCGCGTCGGCTGGACGTGACCGACCGGGCCGCCGTGCGTGCGCTGGTCGCCCAGGTGCGGCCGGACGCCGTGGTCGGGACCCCCTATCGGTACGAGGACTGGGCGGTCACCGCCGACGGGGCCGCGCACGTGGCGCTCGCCGCCGCCGAGGTGGGTGCCCGGCTGGTGCACCTGTCCAGCGATGCGCTGCACGCCGGACGACCCGTGCCGTACCTCGACGACGAGCCACCCACGCCGGTGCATGCGTACGGGGCCGCGAAGGCCGCCGCCGAGACCGCCGTGCGGGCGATCGACCCCGGCGCGGCGGTGGTGCGGACCTCGCTGATCGTGGGGGAGGGCAGCAAGCAGATCCAGCTCTGCCGGGACGCGCTCGCCGGCCGGGCCACCCTGTTCAGCGACGAGCTGCGCTGCCCGATCGACGTCACCGACCTGGCTGACGCCGTGCTGGAGCTGGTCGTCTCGTCGTACGCCGGTCTGCTCAACGTGGCCGGCGCGGACGCGGTCAGCCGGGTCGAGCTGGGCCTGCTGGTCGCCGAGCGGTACGGCCTGGACGCGGCCGGGTTGAAGACCACCACCAGCGCGGCGAGCGGCCTGGTCCGCCCGACGGACGTACGCCTCGACTCCACCCGTGCCGCAGGCCTGCTGCGTACCCGGCTGCGCGGAGTTCGCGAAGTCCTCGCCCCCTGAACGGACTCATCCACACTTCCTGTGCACAATAGTTGTGCACAGGAAGTGTGCAGAGATAGTGTGCAGCCATGGAGAACCCCCCACCCGACGGCCGCACCGAGCCACGGCGCGTCGATCTGGACGGCCGGCAGGTTCGCGTGCTGGCCCACCCCCTGCGGATGCGGCTGCTCGGCTCGCTGCGCATCGACGGCCCGGCGACCGCGACGGCCCTCGCCGAGAAGCTGGGCACCAACACCGGCGCGACCAGCTACCACCTGCGGCAACTCGCCGAGGTGGGGCTCGTGGCCGAGGATCCCGACCGGGGCACCGGTCGGCAGCGTTGGTGGCAGGCCGCGCACGACATGAGCCACTTCGACCCCACCGACTTCGACGAAGACCCGGATACCCGCGCCGCCGTCCAGTGGATCCAGGCGGACCAGGTGCGGCTGATGGGT
>NZ_JAGPXZ010000098.1:0-12384 GCF_018070305.1 Micromonospora sp. M51
GCACACCACCATCGGACGGGATGCCACGGCGGACTACTTCCGCATCCTCAACGTCGGCGCCGGCGGCCACCTCACCCTCAAGGGGCTGAGCATCAGGGGTGGCCAGACCCTTCAGCCCTCGATGACCGCCGACCCGGCGACGGTCTGGGCGCCGTACTCGGCTGCGGTCCGCTCGACGGTGGCCAAGCCGCCGGCCACTGCCGCACCCGGGACCGAGTCACCGGCGGCAGCGGCGAAGCCCACGGCCACCGCCGCCAAACCGGCCGCGAAACCCGCCGCCAAGCCGGTCGCCAAGCCGGCCGCGAAGGCCACCACCAAGGCAGCACCCGCGAAAGCCACCACCAAGGCAGCACCGGCCAAGGCGACACCGACCAAGGCCGCTACGACAGCAAAGGCCGCCACGGCGACAGCCGCCAAGCCGGTATCCGCACCGGCGAAGCCGACGGGTGCCGGGCCGGCGGTGACGCCGCTGGTCGAGCAGCCTGGGTTCACCGACGGCGCGGGGGTGCTGGTGCAGCCCGGTGGTCGTGCGGAGATCCTGGACAGCGAGTTGCTCTACAACCAGGCCGGCGGCAACGGCGGCGGGTTGGCCAACTTCGGCAACACCAGGCTCAGCAAGACGACGGTCGCGCACAACACCGCCTTCTTCTTCGGTGGCGGCATCTTCAACGCCGGCGTACTCCAGGTCGACGAGTCGAAGATCAAGGACAACACCGGGATCATCGGCGGCGGTGGCATCGCCAACGGCGCGCCGCGGATCTTCACCGAGGACGTCGACGGCGGCGCGGTCTGGGTCTACAAGAGCGAGGTAACCGACAACGAGACGCTCGGATTCGGCGGCGGTGTCCTGGATGTCGGGGGCACCACGACGTTGCACCAGACGACGGTCAGTGACAACACCGCGGTTCTCGCCGGTGGTGGCGTCGCGGTGGCCGACAGCCAGCTCACGCTCAAGGACGCCACGGTGGTCAAGAACAGCACCGCTGGCGTGGGTGGCGGCGTGGCGGTGGCTTTCGACAGCGTCGCGACGATCGAGGACAGCAGGATCAAGGACAACACCGCCGGGTTCTTCGGTGCCGGTCTCTACAACGACGACAGCGTCACCACGCTGCGCGACAGCGAGGTGGTGGGCAACCGGGCGGTCGGCCCGTTCGCTCGCGGTGGCGGCATCTTCAACACCGAGGGGAGCGAGGTCACGCTCCACCGGACGACGGTGGCGCACAACTTCTCCACCCTCCCGCCGGGGGGCATCTTCAACAGCCTCGGCGGCACCGTGACGCTTGACGACAAGTCCGCGGTCACTGCCAACCGTCCGACCAACTGCTTCAACGTTTCGGACTGCTTCGCCTGATCGGGTGGGGCTGATCCACATAGAGGGCGCGCCCCTCCGAGCCGGTGACGGCTCGGAGGGGCGTACCCATTTGGGCAGGTCGCAGGGCCCTCGGCCGGCTTGGGCTGTGGTGTGTCGGTCCAGACCTCGCTGGGGGCAACATGAACCGAATGTGGGCTTCTCTCGGATAAGCCCGCGAGGCGAGGAACCTTCTCATACGGTGGTTTTGGGAGCTACAACCGATTTGTAGCAGGGGACGCCCGTCTGACGGCGGCGACCCTGTCTGGTACGAGGAGAGGGCAGAGAGCTCCGATGTCCAACTACCTAACGAACAACGAAGCCTCCGGGCGGGCGGCGGCCAAGCGTCGCCGCAAGCTCTGGCTCGCCAGTGGCGTGGCCGGTTTGACGGGCGTGATCAGTCTCGCGGCGGTGGGCGTCGCGGGCAGCGCCGGTGCGGTCGGCTTGAACTGGAACACCACGCAGGTCAGCAAGGACGGCGACCAGCGGGGTGACGAGGGGCGCGACTGGGAGGACAAGAACCGGGACGACAAGGGTCGCGACGACAAGGGCCGCGACAAGGACCACGAGCGCGGGAAGGAGGTGCCCTGCGACACCGACAAGCTGATTCAGGCGATCGTGTTCGCCAACAACAAGCACGGCGGTGTGCTGGAGCTGGCCAAGGGCTGCACCTACAACCTGAGCCGCAACGACTACGAGGGCAACGGCCTGCCGGTGATCACCGAGCGGATCACGCTCAAGGGCGAGCACACCACGATCGCTCGGGAAGCCACCGCTGACTACTTCCGGATCCTGAACGTCGGTGCCGGTGGTCACCTCACGATCAAGGGCCTGACCATCAAGGGTGGCCAGACCCTCGAGCTGTTCAACAGCGTCGAGCCGGCGGCCGTCTGGGCGTCCTACTCGGACTCGGAGGCGATCGCGGCTCAGGTGAAGGCGGGCGTTCCGCTGAACCAGGCGCTCACCGCCCGACAGGCCAACCCGAAGGCGGGCCTGAAGGCGGCACCCAAGGTGGCGGCCAAGGCCGCGCCGGCCGCTCAGGGCGGCGTCGTCACGCCGCTCGTCGAGTACCCGGATTCCACCGACGGTGCCGGCATCCTGGTCCAGCCGGGTGGCACCGCCGAGATCCTGGAGTCCGAGGTCGTCCTGAACCAGTCGGGCGGCAACGGTGGTGGTGTGGCCAACTTCGGCACCACGAAGATCTGGCACAGCACCGTCACCCGTAACACCGCCTTCTTCTTCGGTGGCGGCGTCTTCAACGCCGGCCTGCTCAAGGTCGAGGAGTCGAAGATCAAGGACAACACCGCCATCATCGGTGGTGGCGGTATCTCCAACGGCGCCGCGCCGATCTTCACCGACGACGTCAACGGCGGAACGGTCGAGCTCAAGAAGGCCGAGATCACCGACAACGAGACGCTGGGCTTCGGCGGCGGCTACCTCGACATCGAGGGCAACACCACGGCGTACGAGACCAAGTTCGTCTCGAACACCGCGGTCCTCGCTGGCGGCGGTATCGCTGCGGCGGACAGCCAGCTGAACCTGCACAACGTCTCGGTGGAGCGCAACAGCACCGCCGGTGTCGGTGGCGGTGTCGCCATCGCCTTCGGCAGCGCTGTCACGTTCGAGAAGAGCAGCATCAAGGACAACACCGCCGGCTTCTTCGGCGGCGGGCTCTTCAACACCCTGAGCGTCACCACGCTGCGCGACAGCGAGGTCGTCGGCAACCGGGCCATCGGCCCGATCGGGGTCGGCGGCGGCATCTTCAACATCTTCGGCGAGGTCAACCTGTCGAAGACGAAGGTCGCCCACAACTTCTCCACCTTCGAGCCGGGCGGTGTCTTCAGCTTCTTCGGAGACGTGAACGTGGACGACAAGTCCGCCATCACCGCGAACCGTCCGACCAACTGCCTGGCCATCCCGGGCGGCACCATCGAGAACTGCTTCGCCTGATCGATCACCCTTGGGTGACGATGACTCAGCACCCTCGGGTGACCACAGCGCAGCGCCAGCACCACCGGCCGGCCCCCTTCCGCGAGACGCGGAAGGGGGCCGGTTCACCGTCACTTCTGAACGAAGACCGCCACGCTGCGCGCCGGCACGGTGAACGTGCCGGCCGCCCGGTCGAACGAGGCGGTCCGCAGCGTCGGGTCGGCCGAGTCGACCAGCACCGGGTGCAGTGCCACGTCCGCTCCGCGCAGCCCAGTCACCGTCTGGGTGGCCGCCGACGGGGTGGCGTTGAAGACGACGGTCACCGACGTCCACGCACCGCCCAGCCCGCGGGCGTCCAGGGTCATGGTCAGCACACCAGGCGTCTCCTGGGCACCGGACAGCGGGAAGGCGACCCGCCGCTGCACCTGCTCGGCGGTGGCCAGCCCGAACACCGGCGACGACGCCCGGATGCGCAGCAACTCGGCGTACCGGGCGTCGGTCGTGTTGATCGCCCCGCAGTCCGGCACCAGCGCCGGGTCGGCCAGCAGCGGCTTCGCGTA
Source organism: Micromonospora sp. M51 (assembly GCF_018070305.1). NCBI lineage: Bacteria > Bacillati > Actinomycetota > Actinomycetes > Micromonosporales > Micromonosporaceae > Micromonospora > Micromonospora sp. M51. Next base: position 3,838 of record NZ_JAGPXZ010000098.1, read on the forward strand.
CGACCACTTGTCCTCGTTGTCGGGCGCGGGCGGCAGACCGGCGCCGAACCCGTTGCCCCGTTCACAGCCCCAGCGGATCTGGTTGAACCAGTCACCGGAGTTGTACGAGTTGCGGTCCAGCGACTTCGACCGCAGCCGCTCGGTGCCGGCGGTGACGAACCCGGTGCCCTGTCCCAGCAGCACAGTGCCCAGCGCCAGCACCTGCATCCGGGAGCGGTCCGCCGCCGTGGTGGCCTGCGGCAGTTTGTACGCCAACGCGTCGTACAGGATCTCGTTGTCGTGCGCGTCGGCGTAGGTGACGGCCTCCCCCGGCGTCGCGGTGTAGCCGGCCGGGGAGCCGTTGTAGTCGACCTGCGCCCCGGTGACCTGCCGCCCGGCGGTGTCGGTGAACCGGTAGTCGCGCAGGTTGCCGGTGAGCCCCACCTTGATCAGGTCGTGGGCGTGCAGCAGCCGGGCCTTCTGCTCGGCCGGTGAGCCGTTGACCGGGTCGCCGTTCGGGTCGGTGTAGAGCCCGGAGGCGAAGCCCTGCACCCGGGGGTTGGCGTCGAACGGTCCGCCGCCGCGCACCGCGTCGCGCAGCCGGTCGTTGAAGGTGCCGATGCCGGTGCCGGCCATGTTGGCCTGGGTGGCCTGCACGAAACGGGCGTCGTTGGCGACCTCGCCGAAGTTCCAGCCCTCGCCGTAGAGCAGGATCGACCGGCCGTCCACGCCGTCCCGGGCGACGGTCAACCGGTCCAGGGCCGCCCGGACGGCCAGGATGTTGGCCTTCGGGTGGTGACCCATCAGGTCGAAGCGGAAGCCGTCCACCTTGTACTGCCGGGCCCAGGTGACCAGCGAGTCGACCACCAGCTTGCCCATCATGGCGTGCTCGGGGGCGGTGTTGGCGCAGCAGGTGGAGTTGGCAACAGTGCCGTCGTCCAACAACCGGTGGTAGTAGCCGGGCACGATCTGGTCGAGCACCGACTTCGGGTCGGTGCCGGCCGCCGATGTGTGGTTGTAGACCACGTCCATCACCACCCGCAGCCCGGCGTCGTTCACCCCGGCGACCATCCGCCGGAACTCGGTGGTCCGCGCCGCGCCGGCCGGGTCGACGGCGTAGCCGCCCTCCGGGACGGTGTAGTGCAGCGGGTCGTACCCCCAGTTGTAGCCGTCGGTCTCGGCGACCGCCGCCACGCACTTCTGCTGCTCGGCCGAGTCGGGTGGCAGGGCCGCCAGGTCGCAGGCCGGCTGGCGCTGGTCGGCGCGCCGCTCGGGGATCGTCTCGAAGTCGAACGCCGGCAGCAGGTGCAGGTGGGTGACTCCGGCGGCGCCGACCGCCCGCAGGTGCGTCATGCCGGCGGTCTTCGGGCCGGTGAACGCGAGGAACGTCCCCCGCCGCTCGGCCGGCACCGTCTCGTCGGCGATGGAGAAGTCCCGCACGGACAACTAGGTGATCTGCGCCTTCGCGGCCGGCACGGGCGCCGGTTTGCGCAGCGTGCGCCACCCGGGAGGGGCCAGCGCCGGGTCGTTGAGGTCGACGAGTTGGCTGTGCGTGGAGTCCGCGGCGAGGGCCACCGAGTACGGGTCGGTGACCGACGCGGTGACCATTTTCTGCGCTGCCGGCTGCCAGGCCCGCACCTCGTACCGGTAGTACTTCCCGGTCCAGGTGTGATCGCCGCGCACCGACCAGACGCCGGTGCGGTCGTCGCGGCGCATCGGCACCGTCCTCGGGGCGCTGGTGGTCGAGTCGAACAGCTGCAACGCCACGCTCCGGGCGGTGGGCGCCCACAGCGCGAGGCTCGGCGTCCGGCCCGCGAAGGTGGGCCCGAGGGTGGCGTCGGTCGCCCGGGAGTACACGTCGTCGAGCACGCCGGGGATCTGCACGCCGGTGGCGGCGAGCAGCGCACCCTCGGCGTCGCGCGCGGTGACCAGCAACTGCCCGCGCAACGCCGCCGGGACCTTGGCCAGGTCCGCCCGGTCCAGGGCGAAGCTACGGTACGACCACAGGTGCGGGAACCTGTCGCGTTGCGCCTCGGTGAGCCCGTTGCGCTGCGCCCGCAACGGCAGGCTGGTGTACGTGCCGGTCAGCTCGCCGTCGACCACGCTGACCCCACCGGTGGGCGCGGCGACCAGCGCGTACGTCCTGCCGTCGGTCGGGGGTGTCTGCCACGCCACTGTCGACCTGTCGATCCAGTGCGCCTTCTGCTTGCTGATGTCGGTGTCCCCGCTGGCGGTGGTGGCCGCCGACGGCAGCAGCCGGCCCGGTGTGGCGGCGAGCAGCCACACCTCCCGCCCGGCGCTGGCGAAGTCGAGCCGCTGGTCGTCGGGCAGGTCCTTGGTGTCGCCGTTGTGGATGATGTAGTTCAGGCCGGTGGCGCCGGCGGCCAGCGGCACCCGGAACACCGCCCCGAACGCGTCGACGGCGCTCGGCCGCAGCGGGGCGGACCACTCGGTCGGGTTGGCCGCGCCGTCCCACAGGTGCAGGCCCCAGCCGTCGTAGTTGCCGTCGGCCCGCCGGTAGTGCAGCACGGCGGTGCCCTCCTCGACCGGCGGGTCCGGTTCACCGGTGGCGGCCTGCCTGCTCGGGTAGATCGCCGGGTCGCCCTGCTTGAGCCAGATCTCCCCGGTCTGGCTGAGGTCGATGCTGCGGTCCTGCGCGACGTCCTTCGTGCCAGCCTTGTCGACGACCAGGAAGTTCACCGACGTCGCGCCCGGCTTGAGTTTCACCCAGGCGAACCGGCCGTAGGAGTCCTCCCCGGCGAACGGCTGCCCCTTGGGCCACTCGGTGACGTACGCCGGGTCGATGTCCCCCCAGGCGTACAGCCCCCAGTCGTCGTACCCGCCGGCCGGGCGTTGGTAGTGCACCACCGCCCACTCCCGGGAGCCGCCCTGCTCCGGGGTGCCGACGACTGCGGTGGACCGGGCGGTGGCGGTCCGGCCCCGACCGTCGCGGACCACCGCCTTGTACTCGACCCGGGTACCCCCGGCCAGGCCGGTCAGGTCGTGCTGCACGGTGTACGGGGCGTGGTCGGCGCTGCCCAGCAGCGTCCACCGGCCACCGGCCACCCGGGCCGCGACGGTGACGCTGGCCAGCGGATCACCGGTGACCCGGGCGGTGACCGCGGCCCGGGTGGCGACCGGCGCGTCCGGGATCGGGCTGGTGATGGTGATGGTCGGCTTGTCGGCGGCCGGTGCGATGGGGCTGCCGGCCCGGTACACGACGGCCGACAACGGCGGCACGGTGAGGGCCACTTCGCCGTCACCGTTGGCCCGCGCGTCGCCGGAGGCGCCGTAGATGCCGGTGAAGGTGGCGCCGGCCGACCAGGTGTCCACAGTGACAGTCTGCGCGGTGTCGGCGTTGTTCACGGCCACCACGTACTCGGTGCGGTCGGCCGGGGCGATCCGGGAGGCGGCGAAGACGCCCGGCCCGTCGGCCGCGTACCGGGTGACCTGCACGCCGTCGCGCAGCGCCGGGTGGGCCTGGCGCAGCCGGCCCAGCTCGGCGATGGTCCGGTACAGCGGATGGGAGGTGTCGAACTGGTCGCTGGCGTGGGTGCGGTCGGTGCCGAGCAGGTCGTCGTCGAGGTAGTCGGGGGTCTTCGAGGCGAACATGTCCTGCCGGGCGTCCTTGTCTCCGCCCGGCCCGGTGAAGCCCTGTTCGTCGCCGGAGTAGACCACCGGCTGGCCACGGGTCAGGAACATCAACTGGTGGGCGAGCTGGTCGCGTCGGAGGTGGCTGGCCGCATCGGTGCCACCACCGGCGATGAACGAACCGATCCGGCCCATGTCGTGGTTGCCGAGGAAGGTGGTCAACCGGCCCGCGTCGGTGTCCCGGGCGGCGTAGAGGTCGTCGCGGGCGTACACGTCGGCGAGCGCCTTGGCCGATCCGGCGCCCGCGGTGAAGCCCCGCGCGGCCTCCTGGAAGGCGAAGTCGAGGGTGGCCGGCAGGCCACCCTGGCGGACGTAGCTGGAGCTGATCTCCGGGTCGGCGCTGTACACCTCGCCGAACATGAAGAAGTCCTTCTTGCCGGCCTTCTCGGCGGCCCGTTGGATGCCCTGGCTGAACTGCGGCCAGAAGTCCATGTTGACGTGCTTCACGGTGTCCAACCGGAACCCGTCGACGCCGGTCGCGCCGATCCAGTCCCCGTACGCCTTGGTCAGGCCCCGGACCACCTCGGGACGCTCGGTCCACAGGTCGTCGAGGCCGAAGAAGTCGCCGTACTCGCTGTTCTCTCCGGCGAAGGTGGAGTCACCCCGGTTGTGGTACATGGTGGCGTCGTTGAGCCAGGCCGGGACCTTGACGCTCGCGTCCTCCGGCTCGGCGAAGGTCGGCGTGTACGGGAAGGACTCCTTGTTGACCGGTGGGAACGCGCGGCTGCCGTCGGCGTAGTTGCGGTCCTCGAACGCCCGGCCCCGCGCGTCGGTGTACGGCGAGGTCGCCTTGTCCACGTACGCGTACTTGTCCTCGGCGTACTTGATGACGTCGGCGGTGTGGTTGACGATCACGTCGAGGTAGACCTTGATGCCGCGCTGGTGGGCGAGCCTGACCAGGCGCTTCATCTCCTCCATGGTGCCGAAGTGCGGGTCCACCTGGGTGAAGTCGGTGATCCAGTAGCCGTGGTAGCCGGCCGAGATGTCGTTGCCGGCACCCTGCACCGGCCGGTTCTTGAAGATCGGGGCGAGCCAGATGGCGGTGGTGCCCATCCCCTGGATGTAGTCCAGTTTGTCGATGACGCCCTTGAGGTCACCGCCGTGGTAGAAGCCCTTGTCGGTGGGGTCGAGGCCGGTGCGCAGCCGATCACCGGTGAGGCCACCGGTGTCGTTGCGGGGGTCTCCGTTGGCGAACCGGTCCGGCAGGACGAAGTAGAACTGCTCGGCGCGGGCGGCGCTGCCGCCGGCCTTCAGCAGCGCGTCGGCGCTGGGTTCGTCGCGCCACTGGGTCGCGCCGACGACCGAGAGTGAGGCACGGTCGGACGGTTGAGGGCTCGCGGCGGCGGGCTGCACGGCGACCGGAGCGCCGGCGAGGGTGACGGTGAGCAGGGAGGTAAGGGCCAGCACTGCGGTACGCGGTCTCGGCGGGGGTTTCATCGACGCCTTCCTCTGGTCGGTGATGGCCGCACGCTAACCCTTGCCGAAACATTCTGCAATACCTTGCAAACGTGGTCGCAACAAAGCAGCAACCTTGCGAAATCGCCGCTCAGAGGCCGCCGCAGCGCACCCCGTCCACAGTGCACTCCCGTGGCGCGCTGGACGTCCGCTCCATGTGGAACCGCAGCGACACCGAACCGCCGGCCGACACCTCGACCCCGCTGACGTACGTGAAGCCGTCATCGCCCTGCCGGATCGTCCCCTGCGGGACGCCCTCCACCCAGGCGGTCACCAACCGTCCACCGGAGAACTCCAACCGCACCGTCCAGCCGCGGCTCTGGGCGGACGTGTTCACCATCGCCACCTCGCCGATGAAACCGCCGTCGAAGCTCTGCACCACCCGGTACCGCCCGGCCATCCCCGGCTGCCCCGGTGCCGCCCGGGTCGGCGACCGCGTCGCCGTCGGCCGCCCGGTCGCAGCGACCGTCGGAACTGCCGACGGTGAACCGGAACCGGCCGCGGCGCTCGGCGGCAGCCCGCTGGCCCGCCCGGACAACCCCGGCAGCACCGGCGCCGGAGACGGCACCGTGGACGGCACCGACGTGGGCACGCTCGGCGCCGCCGCCACGGACGGCAGCGGCAGCGCCGGCGGCTGCGCGCCGTCCGGCGCCGGGGTGCGTCCCCGGTACGCGCCCAGCGCCACGAAGAGCAGGACCACCATCACGACGACACCGGCACCCACCACGATCCAGGGCGACGATGCGATCGCGACCGGACCGTGCGGCGGACGCGGAGCACGGCGGCGCATGCCGGACATGTACCTCCCTCAGCGGATCGTCCGCGCAGCGTAGCGATCGGCGGCCCAGGCCGGAAAGCCTCGGCCACGCGGCGTAGCGACCGGCGCCCGGGCGGTAAGCCTCGGCCGTACGGCGTCGCCGGCCACCGACCCGGCTGCGGCTCAGCCGATCCGGCAGTCGACCCCGTTGATCGTGCACGTTCGCGGTCGCTGCGCCGACTCACCCAGGCCGACGCGCAGCCGCAGCGTCCGGGAGTCGCCCGGTTCCAGCGAACGGGTGCCGCGCACCACGAACTCGCCGTCCCCGCGCCCCCGTACCGAAACGCCCGAGTCGTCACCGACTCGCAGCGACCAGGTGTCGTCGTCGAACGCCAACTCCACCTGCCAGTCCACCGACCGACTCGACGTGTTGGCGATCGACAGGATCGCCGACTCCCCGTTCCAGCCGTTCGTGCCGACCTGGTAGCGGGCGCTGACGGGGTCCTCCGCCGGTGTCGTCGGCGCGGACAGCACGCTCGTCCGCCCCGGCGTCGGCGAGCCGGTCGCCGTGGGCCGCGGCGACGGAGACGGTGACCGACTGCTGCGTGACGGTCGCGGCGACACCGAGCGCCGCTCCACAGCGGCCGGGGTCGGCCCGCCGGTGGTGGATGCTCCGGCCGGCACGGTCGGCAGGAACGCCGGAGGCGCTGCCTGCGGCCCGGCGTCGCGCTCCCTGCCCCGGAACGACAACAGCGCCACCACCAGGAGCACCACCAGCGCGCACACACCGAGCAGCACCACGATCCACGGCACCGACACCAACACCCGCGCCGCCCGCGAATCTGCCGCACCGTCCGGCCGCACCGCCATCAGGTCTCCCCTCGTCCCCCACCGACGCGACAGCGTAGCCAGCGCCACGCGGACCGGGAACCTGGCGGGTACGGATCGGACCGACCGGCCCCGGTCGGTCAACCCGTCCGGACGACCGTGCAGATCAGTGGCCCCTCATCGGAGGTACGCAACAGGTAGCGGTACCGCTCCCCGGGCACTGACTGCCCCCGACTGTCCAGGAACTCCCACTCCACCGCCACCATCGTCAACAGCGCGGACACCGGCTGCACGTCCTCGATCCGGGCGTGGGCCGCGACCAGCTCCCGGTCCTGGTAGTCCGGCGCGGCGCCCACGAAGGACAGCGCCACCGCCGCCGCGGTGGTGAACGAGAAGCTGTACGTGTCGGCCACCACCAGCCCCGGCAGGGCGTAACAGCCGGCGATGGCCGGCAGATCGCCGGAGGTCAGCGCCACGCCGTACCGGTCGAAGAAGTCGGCCAACGTGTCAAGATCCGTGGAGGCGTTCACGGTCACAGCAATTGCCGGTCACCGCCCGGGTCAAACCTCAGCGCGGCGGCACCCGTACCTCGATCTCCGACCCCAACCGGGCGTCGGCGGCCAGACCGAGGTCGTCACCACTCCAGAACCGCCCCGGGTCATACCAGTTCGGACGCCGCCCCGCCGGCAGCAACCCCATGGCCTCGTAGGTCACCGCCACCACCTCGGCGCAGTACGCCGTCTCCAGCGCCCGGTCCCGCTCGCCCGCCGATCCGGCCGGACTGGCCGGGCTAGCCGGGGTCGCCTGGTCCCGCTCACCCGCCGATCCGGCCGGGCCGGCAGGGATCGCCGGGGTCGCCGGGTTTCGCCGAGGTGCTGGCCGGCCGGGCAGGGGCAGCGTCGGCACCCGACCACGCACCCAGCGCCACGCCAGCTGCGCTGTCGACGGGAACGGTGTGCCGTCCAACCGCGCGATCGTCCGCAGCACCGCCCGTTCCATCTCCCCGTCGGCGGGCCGGTCGAGCTGTCGCAGCCAGGCCCGTTGGCCGTACCGGTTGGCCCAGACGCAGACCGCGTCCCGCAGGTCGTGCAGCTGCACGCCGCGCTGGTGGGTGCCCGACCACAGGTCCGGCAACGACCTGCCCAGCTCCGCGTGCCACATCAGCGGCGGCATGTCGTCCAACACCACCGCCATCCCGACGTGGTTCACCGGGCTGTTGGTGGTGAACTGGATGGCCCGGTCCGGCACGCTGCGACCCCGGAAAACCCACACGTCACCGGTGCGGGTCAACTCGACGGCCTCGTCCAGGCTGATGCTCATGAGGGACTAGCCTAGGCCGATGCGGCAACGAATGCGGTGGTGGAAGGTTCTCGGGCTGGCCGGGCTCGCCGGCGTCGCGGCCTCCGGTGTGGTCATCGCGCGGGCCGAACGGCGTCGGCGCGCGTACACCCCGGAGGAGATCCGGCAGCGACTCCTGGAGCGGCACGCCCAGGCCAACGACGCGGCGAAGCCCGCCGACCCCGCCTGACCGACCGTCCCCTGTAGAGAATCGGCGGGGAACCCGGCGGGCCACCCGGCGACCAACCGACTTGGGCAAACGGGCGAACAACCCGGCGAACGACCCGGGCAGACAGCCGACCCGGGCAGACAGCCGACCCGGGCGAACGGGCGGACGGCCCGGCGGGCGAACGGGGCCGCGGCGTGACCCAAGGGTGGGACCGGGTCCGGCCAAGTCGCCCGGTTCCGTCGGGCACTGTCTCCCCGCGTCGGCCCCGGTCGAGCGGGCGCAAATGGCGCAGACGGACGTGATCCACTCGGCTTTCATGAAGTCGGGGCTTCCCGGGCCCCGGGACAGCGCGGTTTTCAGGAACCCGAGT
>NZ_JAGPXZ010000980.1:0-1935 GCF_018070305.1 Micromonospora sp. M51
GGTGATCCGCAGCGCGGGGGCGGGCACGGTGCACTTCGCGGGCCCGGTGGCGGGCCGACCGGTGGTCACCGTGGGCCACCCGGACGGGCTGCGGACCACCTACGAGCCGGTCCAACCCGCCGTACGCCCCGGCCAGCCGGTTGGTGCCGGCGCGCCGCTCGGCGAGCTGCTGCCCGGGCATCCGGGTTGCCCGGTCGAGGCGTGCCTGCACTGGGGTCTGCGCCGGGGCGATGACTATCTCGACCCGCTGGCCCTGCTCGGCCTCGGACCGGTGCGGCTGCTCCCGGTCGGTCCGGTCAGCGCTGGGCGAGCAGTGCCGGCAGCCGTGCGGCCAGCCGGTCGTATTCGTCGGCGGCGTTGTAGACCTGCCCGGTGAGCCGCAGCCACCCCCGGCCGTTCCAGCTCATCACCGCCACCTCGGCGGCGAGCCGCTCACCGATCCGGGTCTGCAACGCCCGCGCGGCGTCGATCGTGGTGCCCGTGCCGGGCGGCAGCGGGATGAGACGCAGAGCCACCTCCGGCCCGCCAGGGCTGGGCAGATCGGCCGGAGCCACCCCCAGGGCGTCTCCCACCACCCGCTGGCCGTACCCGGCGAGCGCGGCGTTGTGCGCGCGCACCAGGTCGACACCCAGACTGCGCATCGTGAACAGGCCCGCCGGGGCGGCCAACCAGGACGTGTAGTCGAGAGTCGCCTGCCACTCGAGCGGGGCCGGGAAGTCCGACTCCTGCTCCCAGGACACCACCAGCGGCTCGATCCGGTCCCGCCACTGCGGTGCCACCGTCAGCAGGGCGGTCCCGCGCGGGGCGTACGCCCACTTGTGCAGGTTGCCCACCCAGAAGTCCGCGCCGATGCTCGCCACCGGGGTGGACAGCATGCCCGGGGCGTGCGCGGCGTCCACCAGGACTGGCACGCCGTGTTCCCGGGCCACCCGGGCGATGGCGGTGACCGGGAAGAGTTTGGCGGTGGCCGAGGTGAGCTGGTCGACGACGAGCAGCCGGGTCCGCCCGGGGCGCAGGCCGGCCCGGATGGTCTGCACGATCTGCTCGTCGGTGGCCGACAGCGGGATCGGCAGGACCCGGCTGACCGCGCCGGTGCGCCGGCACTCGCGCTGGATGGCCAGGCTCACCGCCCCGTACCCGTGGTCGGTGCTCAGCACCTCGTCGCCGGGTTGCAGGCCCACCGACTGGAGCACCACGGCGACGCCGGTGGTGGTGTTGCCGACCAGGGCGCTGCCGTCCGGGTCGGCGCCCAGGAAGCTGGCGAGGTGCCGACGGGTGTGCGCGATCCGGTCGACCAGCCCCTGGGTGAAGAAGCGCAGCGGGTTCGCCTCCATCTCGTCACGCAGCCGCTGCTGGGCGCGCTGCACGCCGATCGGCACCGCGCCGAACGAACCGTGGTTGAGGTGGCTGACCGCCGGGTCCAGGGAGAAGAGCAGGCGGGCGCCCGGGATCGGCTCAGGGGGCTGCGGGACGCTCACTCGATGATCGTAACCGCGGGGCTCGGCGCCCTCCGGCGCTTGCTCAGGCCCGCGGGTGCGCCTGCCGGTACGCGGCACGCAGCCGCTCGACCGAGACATGGGTGTAGATCTGGGTGCTCGCCAGCGACGAGTGACCGAGCAGCTCCTGCACGGCGCGCAGGTCGGCGCCGCCCTCCAGGAGGTGGGTGGCGGCGGAGTGGCGGAGGCCGTGCGGGCTGGTCCGGGGCAGCCCGGCGGTCTCGGCGTACGCACCGACGATCTGACGCGCGGTCGTCGGGTTGAGCCGACCGCCCCGGGCACCCAACAGCAGCGCGTCGCCGGAGTGGGCGGCCACCATCGCCGGGCGGCCCCGGCGCAGCCAGTCGTCCAACGCCCGCTGGGCGGGTACCCCGTACGGCACCGCGCGTTCCTTTCCGCCCTTGCCGAACACCCGGAGCACCCGCCGGCCGTGGTCGAC
>NZ_JAGPXZ010000981.1:0-1935 GCF_018070305.1 Micromonospora sp. M51
ATGGCGTAGGCGGCCGCGTCCGTGCTGTCGGCGGCCATCCGGCGATCCCAGGACAGCAGCCGGTCGCGCAGCGCGGCGGCGGCCGGGCCGAGCCCCGTCGACTCGGCGAGGACGGCCAGCAGCGGCCCGGCCGCGCCCAGGTACGTGTCGGTGTGCACAGCGGCCATCTCGTCGGCCGTCCACGTCGCCCGGGCGTCGAGCAGTTCGGTGATGCGGTGCGCCCGGTGCGGTGCGGCGAACTCCACCCCGAGCGGCGCCGCCAACCCGCGCTCGTTGGCCATCACCGCCCGACCGGCCACCTCGGCGCGGGGCATCGGCGCGTGCCAGCCCTGCCAGGCGTGCGCGGCGTCCCACCCGGGGACCACCCGCCGGCCGTTCTCCGGGTGCCGTACCGGCACCGCCCCGGCGACCCGGTGCAGCAGCCCTCCGGCGGTGTCCGCCGCCTGCACCACGTTGACCGGCTCCACCCAGTGCCGCAGCGCGTGATCCACGTCGGCCACCGTGCGGGCGCGCAGCAGCTCCGGCAGCGTCGCGAAACCGCTGTCACCCCGGACCCGGGGCGGGTAGCGCAGGCTGAGCGCCGTCTCGTCGTCGGGCCCACCGGCGATCACCGGACCACGGTCGGTCTCCACCACCTCGACCTCGACCGGGTCGGCCCCGGCCACCTCGATCGTCTCGACGTGCCGGTGCGCCGGACGCCAGCCGTCCGGGCCGAGCGCCTGCACCCGCAGGCCGTCGCGGCGCAGCCGCTCCGCGTACACGTCCTGGTAGTCGGCCATCGCGTTGGTGATCGCCCAGGCCACCTCGCCGGTGTGCCCGAAGTGGGCGATGCCCGGCACGCCCGGCACCGCCAGCCCGATGACGTCGTACTCCGGGCAGGCCAACCGGATCTGCTGGTAGACACCGGGATCCTCAAGGAACCGGTGCGGGTCACCGGCGAGCAGCGCGGCCCCGGTGCCGGTGCGCTCGGCGGCGAGCAGCCACCCGTTGCTGCCGGCGACGGCCGGACCGTCGGTGGCGAACAGGTCGACCCAGTCCGGCCCGAGCCGCTGCGCGACGTGCTCGCGCCAGAGCTTGCCCGGGAACCCGGCGAACAGGATGTGGTGGCCCAGCCACACCGCGAGCGGTGTCCACGGCTCCCACCGGCCGGGGCGAAGCCCGGTGGCGGCGAACTCCGGCGACCGGGCAGCCCCGGCGGCGAGAGCGGCGTTGACGCCGTCCACGTAGGCGCCCACCCACTCGGCGGTCGCCTTGTCCAGAGCCGCGTGGCAGCGGCGGGCGGTGTCGTCGAGCCGGACCTGCCGGACGAACCGGTCCCAACCGAGCGCGTCCGGGCCGAGGAACGCCGCGCTGGTGCCCCGGGCCCGGTGCCGTTCCACCTCGATCTGCCAGGCCCGGTCGTACGCGGTCACCCGACCCTGCGCCGCCGCCAGGGCGAGCGGGTCGTCGGCCCGCAGGTGCGGCACCCCCCACGGGTCGCGGAAACGTTCTGTGCTCACGCCGGCTCCGGGGCCAGGGTGGTGGCCCGGCGTCGGGCCGCCGGGACGACCAGCGGGGTGCCCGTCTCCGGGTCGTCGATGACCCGACAGGGCAGACCGAACACCTCCGCCACCAGGTCGGCGGTGACCACCGACGACGGCTCCCCGGCGGCCACCACCCGCCCGTCGCGCATCGCGATCAGGTGGGTGGCGTAGCGGGCGGCGTGGTTCAGGTCGTGCAGCACCGCGACCAGGGTGCGTCCCTGCTCCTCGTGCAGCCGGGCGCAGAGGTCCAGGATCTCGATCTGGTGGGCGATGTCGAGGTACGTGGTCGGCTCGTCGAGCAGCAGCAGCGGCGTCTGCTGCGCCAGCGCCATGGCGATCCACACCCGCTGCCGCTGCCCGCCGGACAGCTCGTCCACCGCCCGGTCGGCGAGGTCGTCGACACCGGTCGCGG
>NZ_JAGPXZ010000982.1:0-1933 GCF_018070305.1 Micromonospora sp. M51
CGTCGACGGTGACGCTCGTCGGCGGTGTCCCGCCGAGCGCGGAACGCACCTGGGCGGCCAGATCGTCGAGCCGTGCCGCGCCCGGGTAGTAGCCCTTCTTGTCGATCGCCAGGGTCGGGTCACCGCCACCGACGATCACCACCTCGCCAGCCTTCGCGCCGGCCTCCGCACGTGTGGGGATCCGGTAGCCGGGCCCCCGGGCCGCCAGCACCGTCACCGCGGTCACCAGCTTGGTCACCGAGGCGGGGACGGTGCCGTCGTCCGCCCCCTTGGCGAACAGCGTCTGACCGGTGATCACGTCGGCGACCGAGACGTTCACCCGGTCACCCAGGGCGGCGACGCCGACCAGGGGATCGAGCACGGCACTGACCCCCTCGGGGGTGGGCACCGGGGCGTTCGAATCGGGGCCGGCCAGCACCTCCGACGGGGCGGGGTCCGGGGGCACGCCGCCCGCGTTCGGCCCGGCTGCGGCGTCGTCGCCCAGCCACCCGGCGACCGGGCCGGGACGGGTGATCACCACTGCGACGCTGGCGAGCACCAGCACGAGCACGGCGGCCAGCACCAGCGGCACCCGCCGGCGGCGCGACGCGGGCGAGGGCTGGGGGGTGGGCGTGGCGCCGGCCGGTGCCGGCAACGCGGAGATCGGCGGGCCCACCGGGGGGACCCCACCGGGGCCGGCACCGAACGACGGGCTGACCGGCGCCGGGCTGACCGGGACCGTGGCACTGCCGCGTGGCGGGCCGCTCACCGGCCGTTCACCGCCGGCTACCGGGAAGTGCCCGGTGTTCGGGGTCGGTGACGCCGGACCGGCCGGCGGACGCCAGGGCAGCGGCGGGGGCCGCTCGGGCACCGTCTCCGGTGCCGTGTTCGGTGCTTCGGGAGCCCGAGGGAGGTGAGCCTCCGGCACCGGGACCCGTCCCTTGGCACTGCCCGAGCCGGATCGTCCGGTACCGTGCGCGGAGCCCCCGTCCGGGCGGTAGTGTGAATCTTCCCTCCCCACGACCCCCTCCTCCCCCAGCGAAAATCGGCTTGGGTGACACTACTTCGGTCCGAAGACTATGCGGCGGCCGGAGTCGGCGGGTGGGCATTCACCTGTCCGGAGGGCAGCCAGTGGTTCCGTTAGCCAGCGTGGGCAGACGAGGGAGCGTGCAGATGGATTTCGACGTGACGGTTGAGATCCCCAAAGGTCACCGGAACAAGTACGAGGTGGACCACAAGACCGGCCGGATCCGGTTGGACCGCACGCTCTTCACCTCCACCCAGTACCCGGCCGACTACGGGTTCATCGAGGGCACGCTGGGCGAGGACGGCGACCCGCTGGACGCCCTCGTGCTGGTCCCCGAACCGACCTTCCCGGGTTGTCTGATCCGCTGCCGCACCATCGGCATGTTCCGGATGACCGACGAGAAGGGCGGGGACGACAAGGTCCTCTGCGTGCCCTACGAGGACCCGCGCCAGGAGCACCTGCGCGACATCCACCACCTGGGCGAGTTCGACCGCCTGGAGATCCAGCACTTCTTCGAGGTGTACAAGGACCTGGAGCCCGGCAAGTCGGTGGAGGGCGCGACCTGGGTCGGCCGCACCGAGGCCGAGGCCGAGATCGTGGCCTCCTACCAGCGGGCCAGGGACGCCGAGGCGCGCGGCGAGACCATCCACTGACACACCCTGACGCACCGGGCCCGAGGGTCGCTCAACCGAGCAGCCCCCGGGCCCGGTCGTACAGGTCGAGCACCGCGCAGGCGATCGGCACCACGGCGACCACCAGTGCCGTGTCGGTGAGGTCCGCGACCCTCCCGACGTACGGCGAGACCGGCCGGCGGGCGTACCCGGTGCCGCTGGCGACCGCCACCACGGCCGGTGCCGCCCCGCCGAGGACCAGCGCCAACCGCCCGGTCTCGTCGGCCCGTCCGACCAGCGCCGCGCCCAGCACCGC
>NZ_JAGPXZ010000983.1:0-1932 GCF_018070305.1 Micromonospora sp. M51
GAGCAGTTGCCCCAGGCCGAATCCGGCCAGCAGCACCCAGACCGCTGTCGCCATGGTGATGGTGCCGGCGGCCAGGTCCGGCTCGATCAGCCCGGCCAGCCCGGCGACCAGCAAGCCGGCCAGCGCCACCGAGACCCGGGTGGGGCGTTCGCCCACTGTCACCGCACCGATCTCCCGCATACCGGCGGCGACCGCCCGCGCCCGGACGTACTCGTGCAGCCAGGACAGCGCGCCGCCCGCGACGACCAGCCCACCTGGTGCGCCCACCAGCCAGAACGCCAGCAGCCACGCCACCTCACCGAGCCGGTCGGCGACCGAGTCGTAGACGTAGCCCAGCCGGGTGGTGCGGCCGGTGGCGACCGCCACCGCACCGTCCACGCTGTCCGCCACGGCGGCGAGCAGCACGAACAGCGCACCGAGGAACGGCCCGTCCCCCGGCCGGCTCACCAGCAACGGTACGCAGAAGCAGAGCAGCACCCCGGCCACGGTGACCGCGGTGGGGCTGACCCGCAGTCGGCCCAGCACATATCCGACGTGGTACGCGAATCGCAGCCAGGCACGCACCACCGGCGCCGCGACCCGAGGGTCGAACCCGCCGTGCAGCCGCGCCCACGCCGTGGCGTACTGATCCCAGTTCAGCTGTGTGCCCACCACGGATCAACCGTCGCGCCGGGCAACAGGTGTCGCAGGCGCAGTGTTCACACGCGCGCGCCGGCTTTCAGGTTCTGCCAGACCTCACGGGTCGCCGTGGACCGGTTGAGGGTGATGAAGTGGATTCCCGGCACGCCCTCGTCCAGCAGTCGGCGGCACATCTCGCTGGCCTGCTCGATGCCGAGCCGGCGGACGGCGTCCGGGTCGTCGGCGACGCGCTCGAAGCGGGCCGCCAACGCCGGCGGGAACGGCGCACCGGACAGCTGCACGGACCGTTCGATGGTGCCGATCTGGGTCACCGGCATCACCCCGGCCAGGATCGGGGTGTCACAGCCGGCGGCGGCCACCCGGTCGCGTAACCGCAGGTAGTCGTCGGCGTCGAAGAACATCTGGGTGATCGCGAACTCCGCGCCGGCCCGACACTTGCTGACGAACTGGGCGGTGTCGCTGGCCACGTCGGGCGAGCGCGGGTGCTTGTACGGGAAGGCCGCCACGCCGACGCTGAAGTCACCGGCGTCACGCACCAACCGGACCAGGTCCTCGGCGTAGTCCACCCCCTCGGGGTGGCGGATCCACTCGCCGCTCGGGTTGCCCGGAGGGTCACCCCGAACGGCCAGCACGTTGCGCACCCCCACCCCGGCGAGCCGGCCGACCACGTGCCGCAGCTCGGCGACCGAGTGGTTGACCGCGGTCAGGTGGGCCATCGGCAGCAGGGTGGTCTCGGTGGCGATCCGCTCGGTCACCGCCACGGTGGTGTCCCGGGTCGAGCCGCCCGCGCCGTACGTGATCGACACGAACGACGGGCGCAGCGACTCCAGCTCGCGGATGGCCTGCCAGAGCAGCAGCTCCCCCGCCTCGGTCTTGGGCGGGAAGAACTCGAACGAGAAGGTCGGCTGGTGCTCACGAATGAGCTCCCCGATCGCCGGCTGCGGATTGGGGAGTGTCGAGGGAAGACCGAGCGCCACGCTCCGACTCTAGCGGTCGACGCCAACAGGACCCAGGCCCTTCCCATCCAGCGGCCGACGCCGCCCGGTCCGCCCGACCCGGTGGCCGGTGTCGGTCGGGCGCTCACCTGGTTGGCGAGGTCGCCTGATCCGCGCTGAGCCGACAGGCGGCGTCGCACCGCGCTGACCCGTTGGCCGGCGTCGCGTTGTGCGCCGGGGCGGGCGGTGGCGCACCGCGCCGGGGCGGCGGGCGGAAAGGCGTCGTACCTCCGGGGTAGAAATTGTCGGTGCGGGAGGGGCGGCGGGGGTGGCCCCGGGGTCCCGTGCGGGGGTCAGC
>NZ_JAGPXZ010000984.1:0-1932 GCF_018070305.1 Micromonospora sp. M51
CTGCTCACCCCGGCCGCGCCGCCCGGCGGGGACGGCTGCGGACGCGGGTTGTCGGCGCTACCGACCGGCGGCGGTGCCGGCCCGCCGCGGGTTGTATCCGACTTGTGCGGTCCGGCCGCTGGTGGGCCGGCCCGCTTGCCCGCATCGAGGCTCGTGAGCTGCTTGGAGGCGCTCAGGCTGGCGCCGATCTCGCTGGGCTGGCGACTCTGTTCACGGGCCTGCCGGGCCAACGCCCGGCGCCGCTGGTTGTCGCCCTCCATCTGCTTGCGCATGGTGGCACCCCTTCCGCTGGGGATCGTGCCTGCGCCAGTCGCCTTCCCGCCGTTCCAGAGAACGAAACGGCGGCCGCCGGCCGGGTCGGCCCAGCCTCCGCCACGCTTCATCCGCCGGGGGTGAGGGGTGCTCACCCGCTCGGCCCGCAGGATCGGGTCAGGACCGGAGTTCTTCCGAGGTACACGGAAGGAAGGTCGTCATGAAGGAAGTTGTCGAGATCGTCCCCGCCCGACCCGGTTGGTACGCGCGCTGGCAGCTCACGCCCGAGGTCACCAGGTGTTACCCGGTGAGCCTGTGGGCGCTGCTGGAGGAGGCCGACGGAACGGGCCGCGAGGTGATCGGGATGGACTGCATCGGTCAGTGGCCCGGCGCGGACGACAACGAGGCGGGTGGGCAGTTCGTCCGCTACCTGTACCAGACGCCCGATTCGGGGGAGCCCGAGGACGTCGATGAGACCCCGGTCGGCGATCTGCGTGCCGACGGCCCCCGGCTCCAGCCGATGACGGCGCCCTAGACATTCCTCCGGCCCCCGACCCCAGGTCCCAGGGTCGGGGGCCATCCCCGAACGGATCCGGGGACGGCCGGCGGATCAGCCGATGGCGCGCACGTCGTCGGAGTACGCCACGGCCAGCAACTCACTCAGGCCGGTGCGGTCGAGCATCCGCTGCAAGTGGGGACTGACCCCGGTCAACTGGATCGCCCCGGCGGCACGGTGCACCACCAGCAACGCGCTGAGCCCGGAGGAGTCGCAGAGGGTCACCCCGGTCAGGTCGACCAGCACCGGGACACCGTTGCGCAACTCGGCCGCTGCGGCGATCAGCTCGGGCGCGGTGTCGTAGTCGAGCTCGCCGGTCAGCCGGAGTCGGACGTGCCCGGCGGCGAGCCGGGTTGTCTCGATGGTCAACGGCTGATCAGGCATCCCACCATTCTCCTTGCCAGCCGACAAAACGCAAAGCGGGGCGGTGACCGCGCACCCGTGTCCCTGGTGTGGCGTCCGCCGCCGTGTCGGTGCCCCCCACCTGCCGTGGGATGCCGCTGTCCGTGTTCGGGCGTAGGGTGGGCTGGAGACTTTTGACAGTGGACGCCGGTTCCGGCACGGGTTCGGTGAACGACAAGGAGTGAGGCTCAGCTGGTGACTGCTTCCGACGTCAGGGACTGTGACCCGGGCGACGGACGGCTCTCCACGCCGAGCACGACACGACCCTCGGCGTGGTCCGCCGACGTTCGCCGCACCACGACGGCCCTGCCGCCACTGGCCCCCGACCGGGGTCAGGCCCCACCCGACTGGTTCGAGGTCGTCGAGCATTTCCGTGAGGGCCTGGTGGTCTGCGACGCCGACGGCGTGGTGCGCCACGTCAGCCCGGTGGCCGAGCGGCTGCTGCCCGAGGTGACGTCCGGCGAGCCGCTCAGCTCCGCCGGTGTGCCCGGCCTGAGCGAGGACGCCCGCGGCGGCTTCACCCAACGTGGGCGTCGGCTCACCGCGCGCCGGGTGCCCCTCTCCGGTGCCCGTTGCTGCTGGTACGTCGAGGACGTCACCGACAGCGTCAGCCGTGCCGACGCGCTGCTCGCCGAGCGAGCCCGCTCGGCGTTCCTGGCCGTGGTCGGCGACAAGCTCGGCAACCCGCTGCACCCGGACCGGGCCGCCGCCGCTGTCGTCCG
>NZ_JAGPXZ010000985.1:0-1929 GCF_018070305.1 Micromonospora sp. M51
CGCGGCACCGATCTCCCGGGGACCCAGACCGAGGTCGACGAGGCGATCGGCTTCGGGGGCGCGGAACGGCCGGTCGCCGTACTCGGCGCGGACCCGCTGCACGGCCCGGGCCACCGGTTCGGGCAGCGCGTCGGTGCTCGACGCCCCGACCCGGCCGGAGTGGATCCGCAGCGGCGGCCGGACCAGCGCCTCGACCAGCGCCCGGTCGGGCAGGGCGAGACGCTGCCGCAACGCGTCCACCGGCATCCCGGGCTCCAACGGGTGCTCGCGCGCGTGGCGGGCGACCTCCTCGGTCAGCCGCTCGGCGAGCACCCGCCAGTACGCGGGGTCGGCCAACCAGTCACCGGCCACCGGCTGGGCGAACTCCGGCCGGTCCCGACCCGACACGGTGGGCACCGGCACGCCCATCCGGACCAACGCGCCGGCCCGGACCAGCCGGCGGCGGCGCAGCTCCCCCGCCAGGTCGGGTCGGCCGTCCAGCTCGGCGAGGACCTGGGCGCGGGCGGCCGCCGCGCCGCGTCGAGCCAACGGTGGGGGTGCCACGTCCAACACCCACACCCCGCCGCTGACGTGGTGGCGACCCGGGTCCCGCAGCAGCGCCCGGTCGCCCACCAGCAACGGCAACGGTCGGGCCAGCCGCAGCCGGACGGTGTCCGGGCCGAGCGGGCGCACCCGTACCGGCACCGCCGCCGACCCGACATGCAGGGTGAGGGTGGCCGGCAGGTCGGCGGCCGGGTCGCCGGCGAGCCGGACGTCGACCAGGTCGGTGTGGTGAAACCGGCCCGGGGTGAGCAGCGCGTCGCCCCGACCGAGCCGGTCGCGGGGCGTACCGCGCAGGTTGACCGCGACCCGGGCGACCGCCGCCGCCTCCGGTCGGGGCTCGCCCAGCGAGTGCAGGCCACGGACCCGGACCGGTTCGTCGGCGCCGGCCAGCTCCAGTTCGTCGCCCACCCGCAGTCGACCGGCGCCAAGGGTGCCGGTGACGACGGTGCCGCTGCCCCGCACGGTGAAGCTGCGGTCCACCCAGAGCCGGACCGGATCGTCCAGCACCGGCGCGGGCAGGTCGGCGGCGAGCCGGTCCAGGGCGGCCCGCAACTCCGGCAGGCCCGCGCCGGTCAGGCCACTGACCGCCACCGCCGGCACCGCGCCGAGGCTGGTCGCGGTGATCTCGGCACGCGCGCGGGCCATCGCCGGCCCCGGGTCGGCCAGGTCCGCGCGGGTCACCGCCAGCAGGCCGTACGCGACACCGAGCGCGTCGAGGGCGGCCAGGTGCTCGGCGGACTGCGGCATCCACCCCTCGTCGGCGGCCACCACGATCAGCGCCGCCGGGACCGGGCCGACCCCGGCGAGCATGTTCGGCACGAACCGTTCGTGCCCGGGTACGTCGACGAACGCGACGGTGCCGCCGGACGGCAGTGTCGTCCAGGCGAAACCCAGGTCGATGGTCATCCCCCGGCGGCGTTCCTCCGCCCACCGGTCGGGTTCCATCCCGGTCAACGCCCGCACGAGCGTCGATTTGCCGTGGTCGACGTGCCCGGCGGTCGCGACGACGAACACTGTCAGTCGTCCCCGGGTACGCGCAGCACGGCCTGGCGGACGGCCTCGTCGGCGTCGGCGGGCACACAGCGCAGGTCGAGCAGGAGCCGGCCGCGTACCACCCGGCCGAGGACCGGCGGCTCTCCGGTGCGCAGCGGCGCCGCGTACCGCTCGGGCAGGCTCAATGCCCACGAGTCCAGCTCCACCCCGGGGGCGCCGCCCCCGCCGACCACCGCGACGGCCGGCACCACCTCCGCCTTGCGGCCGTCCGCGCCGAGGCGGTCGCGCAGCCGCTCCACCCGTTCGCGCAGCACACCCGGGTCGGCGTGCAGCGCCGCCCGGGTCGGGGTGCCCGGTTGGTGCAGGGTGGCGGCCAGCGCGGCCAGGGTGAGC
>NZ_JAGPXZ010000986.1:0-1924 GCF_018070305.1 Micromonospora sp. M51
GCCGACATCACCCGGCAGTTCCTGCCCATCCAGCGCCGGCTGGCCGACCGGGACCTGCTCAACGAGTGGACCACGCCGATCGGGTCCGCCGTCTTCGCCATCCCACCCGGATGCCCACCGGGCGGTTGGATCGGCGAGCAGGTGCTCGGATGACCGGGTCGCCGTCGCGCCCCACCGCCGTCCGGATCGGCGCGGCGGTGCTCGCCGTCGTCGTGGCGGTGCTCATTCCGGCCGGCCCGGCCTGGGCGCACAACTCCCTCCGGGCGGCCACACCCGCCCGGGACGCGACAGTGCCGAGCGCACCGACCGAGGTCACGCTGGAATTCATGCAGCGGCTCGACCCCACCTTCACCACGATCGTGCTCACCGACGCCGCCAAGCGGAAGCTTCCCACCGGCGAACCGGTGGTCACGGGGGCGACGAGCACGGTTCAGGTGACCGACACCCTGCCGAACGGGACCTACACGGTCGCCTACCGGGTCGTCTCCGTCGACGGGCACCCGGTTCAGGGGTCGTACCCGTTCACGGTGGCAGATCCCACCTCCAGCGCCGCGCCGGTTGCCAACCTCAGCGCGTCAGCGACCGCCCCGGCCGCCGCCGGCACGGAGTCCGACGACGGCCCGAGCGCCGGTGTGCTCGTGGCGGGGGCCGCGCTGGCCCTCGTCGTCCTGGTGACGGCCGTTGGGCTGCGGTGGCGACGGACGGTGCGGCGCTGATCAGACGGTGATCCGCTCCACAGTGGGGCGGACCGGCAGCGACGCGCACCGCACGGCCCGGACCGAACGGCCCGGCCTTGCACGTCTCCGGGAACCAGCGGCGTCTCTCCCCCGACTACCGGTCAGGGGCCGACGCGACACCTCACCGGGCGACCAGACCAGCACGGGAAACACCTACCGGGTGACTCCCGACTCTTCCGATCGGATCACCATGTCTCTCACCGAACTGTCCGGCACGCCGCAGCCGGAACCCGCCATCACCGCCGAGAAACCGGCCCGAGCCGCCCGGCGCACGTCGCCGTTCGGTGCGCTGCTGCTGCGGCTGCACTTCTACGCCGGCATCCTCGTCGCCCCGTTCCTGGTGGTCGCCGCACTGACCGGTCTGGCCTACACCACAGCACCGCAACTCGACACGATCCTCTACGGCAACCAGCTCACCGTCGCCGAGGTGGGTGAGCGTCAGCTGCCACTGGCCGAACAGATCGGGGCGGCCCGCAACGCGCACCCCGACGGCAGCATCACCACCGTGCAACCCGGCGACGGCGACCGGACCACGAAGGTGGTGTTCTCCCTGCCCGAGCTTGGCGAGAAGCAGCACACCGTCTACATCGACCCGTACACCGCCGAGTCCCAGGGCCAGCTCACCACCTGGTTCGGGTCCACGCCGGCCGTCACCTGGCTGGACGACCTGCACCGCCACCTGCACCTGGGCACGGTCGGCGAGCACTACTCCGAGCTGGCCGCGAGCTGGCTGTGGGTGATGGCGCTCGGCGGGGTCATCCTCTGGTGGCGTCGACGCGGCGCCGCCCGAGCCGCAGCCCGGCATCTGCTCGTGCCGGACCTGTCCACGGGTAAGGGTGTTCGTCGTACCCGAGGGTGGCACGCCACCACCGGCATCTGGCTCACCGTCGGTCTCCTCTTCCTCTCGGTCACCGGTCTGACGTGGTCCCGCTACGCCGGTGCGAACTTCGCCGACGGCCTCGACGCGGTGAACGCCCGCACCCCGGAGATCTCCACCAGCCTCACGGCCGGCCCCACCGCCCCTGCCGAGACCGGCGGGGGCCACGAGCACGGTGCCGCCGGGGCTGGCGGGGTCGTCGAGTCGGCGGCGTTCGACCGGGTTCTGGGCGTCGCTCGCGACGCGGGCCTCTCCGGTCCCGTCGAGATCACCCCCGCGCCGGAGCCGGGTTCCGCCTGGACCGTCACAC
>NZ_JAGPXZ010000987.1:0-1921 GCF_018070305.1 Micromonospora sp. M51
GGTACGGCCACTGGCGTGGGGCGGCGCTCGGGGTGCTGGTGGTGCTCGCCGGGCTGTTGCCGGTGCTGACCGGCATCAGTGTGCGGCAGTACCGCGACCAGGCCGCCGCCGAGCGGGCGCGGGCCGAGCAGACCGCCCGGCTGGTCGAGTTGGACCGTCGGCAGGCGGTCAGCGCCGAACGGGCCCGGATGGCCCGGGAGTTGCACGACGTGGTCGCCAACCACCTCAGCGCGGTGGCCATCCACGCCACCGCCGTGCTGTCGGTGCCCGGCTTGGATCGCGGTCAGGTGGAGTCGGCGTTGCGGGTCATCCGGGAGAGCAGCGTGCAGGGGCTGGCGGAGAGGCGTCAGATGAGCGAGGTGTTGCGCGAACCCGGGAGCAGCGGTGGCCAGGCCGCGCCGGAGGTGGTCACCGCGCGGTTGGCCGAGGCGGACGGGCTGGTCGAGCGGGCTCGGGCGGCCGGTCTCACGGTGCGGGTCCGGACCGATGGCACGCCGGGCGCGCTGCCGGTGGGGGTGGACCTCGCCGCGTACCGGATCGTGCAGGAGTCGCTGACGAACGCGCTGAAGCACGGTACGGGTGAGGCGGAGCTGACGATCGCGTACCGCCCGGCCGAGGTGGTGCTGACGGTGGAGAACCCGGTCCGCCGGGGCGCGGCCGGGCTGCCGGGCGCCGGGGCCGGGCTGATCGGCATGCGGGAGCGGGCCACGCTGCTGGCCGGTCGGTTCACTGCCGGGCCGTGCGACGGTCGCTGGCAGGTGCGGGCCGCCCTGCCCACCGGGGAGACCGGGTGACCGGGGCGGCGCGGCCCGCGGACGACGCGGGCGCGGCGACGGTACGGGTGGTGCTCGCCGACGACCAGCCGGCGGTACGCGCGGGACTGGCCCTGATCTTGAACGGCTCACCGGGTGTCCGGGTGGTCGGCGAGGCTGCCGACGGTGACGCCGCGGTGCGCCTGTGCCGGGAGCTGCGCCCCGACGTGGCGGTGCTCGATGTGCGGATGCCCCACTCCGACGGGATCTCCGCGACCCGGGCGATCGTCGCCGACGGGCTCGCCGACGTGCTGGTGCTCACCACCTTCGACCTCGACGAGTACGTCTTCGGGGCGTTGCGGGCCGGCGCGGCCGGGTTCCTGCTCAAGGACACCGACGCCGACGGTCTGGTCAGCGCGGTGCGGACGGTGGCCCGGGGCGACGGGTTCATCGCGCCCACTGTGACCCGCCGGCTGATCACCGCGTTCGCGGCCACCACGCCGGGCGCGTCGGCGGACACCCGGGCCGCGCTGACCACCCTCACCCCGCGCGAGCGTGACGTGCTGGCCTGCCTCGGGTTGGGCCTGTCCAACCAGCAGATCGCCGACCGGCTGGTACTGGCGGAGAGCACCACCAAGACCCATGTGAGCCGGATCCTGGCGAAGCTGGACCTGCGCAGCCGGGTGCAGGCCGCCATCCTGGCCCAGGAGTTGGGTCTGCCCGCTCCCCCGCAGCCGTGAGCCGTGCCGACCGGTGCCGACGTGGTTGGCCTGCTCACGACGTGTCAGGCTAGGGCGGTGAGCACGCCGGGCGGTGGGGAGCTGTCGGCCACGCTGCGCCGTATCGAACGATCGGCGGGGGCGTTGGCCACCTCCAGCGTGGCCCGGATGGACGAGACGCTGCCCTGGTTCCGGTCGCTGCCGGCCGACCAGCGCTCCTGGGTGATGCTGGTCGCCCAGGCGGGCGCGAGGTCGTTGGTGCAGTGGCTGCGCGAGGGCGGCGGCACGGCGGACAGCACCCAGGAGGTCTCGGACGAGGTCTTCGCCGCCGCCCCGCAGGCGCTGGCCCGGTCGATCACCCTCCAGCAGACCGTGGCGTTGATCAAGGTGACGATCGACGTGGTCGAGGAGCAGGTGTCGCACCTGGCCGCCGAGGGCGAGGAGCAGCAG
>NZ_JAGPXZ010000988.1:0-1908 GCF_018070305.1 Micromonospora sp. M51
TCCCGTAGCAGATGGTGGTGTAGGTGGTGGTGCTGATGCTGGTCCGGGCCCGTTCGCCGAAGGCGGTGTAGACGGCGGCGAACATGGCGCCGGTCAGCGCCAGCACGTCGCCGAGGACGGCCCGGCCGGAGACACCCACGTCCACACCGGTGGCGATCGCCGCGCCGCCGACCGCCACCGCGATGCCGACCCACACCACCCGGGGCAGCGGTCGCCCCTGAGCGCGGGCGATCAGCCCCTGCCAGACCGGCTGGGTGGCGACCAGCGCGGTGGACGTGGCGACCGTGGTGAGCTGGGCGCTCGGCACCCAGGTCGCGAAGTGCCCGGCCAACGCGACCCCGGACAGGACGCAGAACAGTCCCTCCCGTCGGCCCGCGCCCACCGTCAACCGGCGGAACTCGGCACGACGCCGGGCCAGCGCGACAGGGCTCAGTACGGCCACCGCGAGCAGGTTGCGCCAGAACGCGATGGCCAGGGCGGGGGCAGCGGCGTACGCGATCAGCGGCGCTGACGACGACACGGCGACCACGGCCAGTCCGACCGCGCCGGTGGTCAACGGATCCACTGTCGGTCGAGGTGAAGGTGGGGGCACGGGACGTAATCCTCACACGTATGACGGTCGACACGGAGGGTCATCACTCCGTTACGATCACGCGGGTCCGCGCCGGCGACCCTCGACCGCCCGGAGGCGTTCCCCCATGTCCAGCTACCAGGCGGTGCTGTTCGACTTCTTCGGCACCCTGACCCGTTCGGTGCAACGCGGTGCCGCGCACGCCGGCACCGCCGAGCTGCTCGGGTGCCCCACCGACGCGTTGTCCGAGGTGCTGAACCGCACCTACTACGAGCGGGCCAGTGGCCGGTTCGGCAACGCGGAGGCGACCCTGCGCTGGGTGTGCGCCCAGGTCGGCGTACACCCCAGTGACCAGGCGGTGCGGGCGGCCGTGGCGTCCCGGCACCTGGCGGTCCGCGCGGACACCTGGCTGCGGGCCGACGCGGTGCCGGTGCTGGCGGCCCTGCGCCAGCGCGGCCTGCGCACCGGCGTGATCAGCGACTGTACGCACGAACTGCCGGCCTTCCTGCCGCAGCTGGCGGTCGCCCCGCTGCTCGACGTACAGGTCTTCTCGGTGCAGCTCGGGCGGTGCAAGCCGGACCCGACGCTCTACCTGACCGCCTGCCAGCGGCTCGGGCTCACCCCGGGCGACTGTCTCTACGTCGGCGACGGTGGCAGCCAGGAGTTGACCGGCGCCGAGCGGGCCGGGATGACAGCCGTCCGGCTCGCCGCACCGGATCTGGCCACTCACATGGTGTTCAACGCCGACCGGGACTGGCGCGGCCCGACGCTCGGGACCCTGGGTGAGGTGCTCGCCCTGGTCGACCACGACGCGGCGGTGGCGGGCGTCGGCGGTCGGGCGGACTGATCCGTTGATCAGCGGCGGCGGACCCGGTGCAGCCGGAACGGCTTACGGGTGGCCCGCACCGCCGGAGTCGCCCGGGGCGGCTCGGCCTGCGCGTCGGCCGGCAACTCCGCGCCAGCCAGCGGTGTACCGGCCGGGACGAGGCGGTTCACCGCGCAACCGTCGGCGGCCCAGCGGGCCACCAGGTCGGCGGTCGGTCCGGGCGCGTTGAGACGCTTCGCCGCCACCAGCGGGGCGGTGGTGTCCCACGCCTCGGTGCCCGGCTGCAACCGGCTCACCCGGGCCGGCCAGGTGACGATCCGACCGCCGTGGTCGCCGCGCAGGGTGACCTGGGCCTCGGTCGCGTCGGCCAGACCCGGCGCGGCCTGCTCACCCGGCCCGCTGACCACCAGGAGCGCGCCCTCCAGCGGGGCGCACCAGAGCGCGAGCGCCGGCCCACCGGCAACGCTGACCCAGGCCACGGCGGCCTTCTTCATCGCCTCGTCGACCAGTG
>NZ_JAGPXZ010000989.1:0-1912 GCF_018070305.1 Micromonospora sp. M51
GTGCCACCTCGCGCCGTATGCGTTGCCCTACCCGTGGTATCCGTCAGCCGCGACGGAGTGAAGTAGCTCCCACAAGGCCCGTCCGTATCGCCCCAGCAGGGCCCGTTGCGTGTGAGGATGGGGGCATGTCGCACGGCGAGGAACTGTTCGCCCTTGGCGGGGACGTGACGACGGAGCCCAGCTTCGAGTCCGCTCTGCGGGGGTACGAGAAGAAACAGGTCGACCGTTATGTCGCGCGTGCTGAGCACGAGATAGCGACCCTCGCCTCCGAACGGGAACAGGCGTACACACAGATCCACAAGCTCGCCGGCCAGGTCGAGGTTCTGCAGCGTGACCTGACCCAGGTGCGCAAGCAGATGAACGTGGTCGACCGGGCGTCGTTCCGCCATCTCGGCCCGCGGGTCGAGTCGATCCTCACTCTCGCCGAGGAGCAGGCCGAGCAGATCCTCGCCGACGCCAATGGGGAGCTCGATGCCCGCCGCGCCGCCGCCGAGCACATCATCGAGGAGGCCCGCGAGCAGGCCGCGCGGGCGCTGAAGGACTTCGAGATCGCTCTCGCCGCCCGACGCGCGGAGGAGGAGCGGCACAGCGCCGCCCGGCGGGCCGAGGCGGAGGAAACCCTGCGGTCGGCCAAGGACGAGTCGGCGCAGTTGCGCAAGGCGGCGCAGGACGCGCTGGCGAAGGCCCAGCAGGAGGCCACCCAGCTGCGGGATTCCGCCAAGGAGATCCACACCCGGGCCCAGCAGGAAGCCACCAAGCTGCGCGAGACGGCCCGCGAGACGCTGGCCAACGCCCGGCAGGAGGCCAGCGATCTGCGCGATGCGGCCAAGGAGGTGCATGCCAAGGCCCTCCAGGAGGCCAAACGGCTCACCGACACCGCGACCGAGGCCGGGCGGGCCACCCACGCCAAGGCGCAGCAGGAGGCCAAGCAGATCATCGACGACGCGTCGATGGCCGGGCGGGCCACCCGCGCCAAGGCGCAGCAGGAGGCCGAGCGGCTGACGACGCAGGCCACCGAGTCGGCGAAGCGCAGCCGCGCCGAGACCGAGGCGTACGTGCAGCGGATGCGCACCGAGACCGAGGCGTACGTGCAGCAGACCCGGGCGCAGACCCAGCAGGAACTGGGCGCGTGGCGGGCCGGGGTGGAACAGGAGGTCAACTCCCGTCGGGAGGCGGCCGACCGGGAGCTGGCGCAGCGACGGTC
Source organism: Micromonospora sp. M51 (assembly GCF_018070305.1). NCBI lineage: Bacteria > Bacillati > Actinomycetota > Actinomycetes > Micromonosporales > Micromonosporaceae > Micromonospora > Micromonospora sp. M51. The sequence continues at coordinate 1,205 of NZ_JAGPXZ010000989.1, forward strand.
CGCGGCCGAGCAGGAGTTCGCCAAGCGCCGCGACGAGTTGGACAAGCAGCACGCGGCACGCCAGCAGGAGCTGGAAGCCGCGTTCACCAGCCGTCAGCAGGAGCTGGAGAGCGACCTCACCACCCGCCGCGACGAGTTGGAGACGGAGTACTCCACCCGCAAGAACGAGCTGGAGACCGCGTACACCGCCCGCAAGAACGAGATCGAACAGGGTGCGGCCGGCATCCGTCAGGCGGCCGAGCAGGACGCGGCGGCGCTGCGCCAGCGGTCCGAGGCGGAGGCCACCGAGCTGCTGAGCCGGGCCGAGACCGAGGCCGGCGACAAGCGCCGCAAGGCCGACGAGCATGTCGCGGCGTCCCGGCGGCAGTTCGAGGAGTACGGGCCGGCCACCCACGCAGCAGCACCTGGCCACCACCCAGCAGCACCTGGCGGCGACGCAGCAGGAGGCGGCGGCGGGCCGGCAGCAGTTGGCCCAGGTGATGCTGGAGATCGCCCAGGCCCAGCAGCAGCTCGCGGATCTGCGGCAGGAGACCTGGAAGGCCCGGCAGGAGTCCGACGAGCTCCAGCGTCAGATGTCCGAGCTGCGGTTGCAGAGTGTCGCCGGCCCGATCGACGGCCCGACCGCACCGGACGCGGCGTCCGACGCGAGCGCGGACCTGTCCGGTGGTGGGGACGACGGCGTGAGCGTTTCCGCCGGCACCGGCGCCC
>NZ_JAGPXZ010000099.1:0-12346 GCF_018070305.1 Micromonospora sp. M51
CAGTACGCCGAGGCGAAGCTCGGCCCCCGGGTGGACAGCGCCGACCTGCCCCGCTTCTGTCTGCGGCTGGACGACTTCCAGGCCCGCTTCCTGGACAGCGGTCAGCCGGAGTTCTTCAACGCCACGGTGACGGTTGACGGCCCGGACGAGCCGACCCGCAGCGCCGACTTCTCGGTGAACTCGCCGCTGCGGTTGAACGACGCGAACGTCTACCTGCTCGGCCACGGGTACGCCCCGGTGATCCGCTACACCGACCGGTTCGGCAACAGCCAGATCAGTGACGAGCCGTTCCTGACCACCGGTGACATGGGCCTGACCAGCGAAGGGTTGGCCGCCTTCCCGGACGCCAACGTCGACCCGGCGACCGGCCAGCGGGCACCGGACCAGCAGATGGCGTTCACCGGCATCTACCTGCCCACGGCACCCGAGCAGGCGCCGTTCGTCCGCTCGCAGTACCCGACCGAGCGCAACCCGGCGCTGAACCTGGTCGCCTACCGGGGCAACCTCGGCCTGGACGCCGGCATCCCCGGCTCGGTCTACGAACTCGATCAGCGGCAGGTGCGGACCGGGAAGGTCAAGGAGGTCGGCACCAAACTGCTCCGCAAGGGCGAGAAGTGGACGCTGGACGACGGCACGACAGTCGAGTTCCTGGGCACCGAGCGGTACGTCACCCTCTCCATCCGGCACGACCCCGGTTCGACGATGCTGCTGGTCAGCTGCGGTGTCCTGCTGGTCGGGCTGATGGGTTCGCTGTTCGGCAAGCGCCGCCGGGTGTTCTTCCGGGTGGTGCCGGCCGACCCCGGGGAAGGATCTCCGACGAGCGGTAGTAGCTTGGTGGAGGTCGGCGGGTTGCCGCGTACCGACTATCCGGGGTTCGCCGACGAGTTCACCCAGCTCATCGCTGCGGTCAAGGGTGATGCTGACCCAGCGGCCGAACGGGCCGGCGTGCGAGAAGGAGCCGAGTGATGTCCGCACTCTCCGACAATCTGGTGACCTTCGCGATCCTGGCCTACCTGGTCGCGATGATCGGCCATGCCGTCGAGTACGCGCTGGGCAACGCCCGTACCCGGGTCGCCACGGCGGCTCCGGTGCGCGAGTTGGTCGGTGTCGGCGGTGGTGTCCTCCCGACGCCGCCCGCGCCGGTCCCGTCGTCGCCCCCGGCCGACCGTTCCGCCCGGCAGGCCCGGCTCGCGGGCCTGGTCGGGGTGGGTGCCACCGCTGTCGCCGCCGCGCTGCACCTGGCCGCGCTGGTCACCCGGGGGCTCGCCGCCGACCGGATGCCCTGGGGCAACATGTACGAGTTCGTGCTCACGGTGACGTTCATCGGGGTCGCCGCCTGGCTGGTGGTGCTCTGGAAGCGGCCGTCACTGCGCAAGCTCGGGCTCTTCCTCACCCTGGTGATGGTGCTGCTGGTCGCCACCGCCGAGCTGGTGCTGTACGTGCCGATCGTGCCGCTGGTGCCGGCGCTGAACTCGTACTGGTTCATCATCCACGTCTCGACGATCGTCTTCGCGTCCGGCATCTTCCTGTTCGGTGTGGTGCCGGCGGTCGGTTTCCTGATGCGCAGCGGGTACGAGCAGGGCAAGCGGAGCTTCCCGTACACCCTGGCCAAGCGGCTGCCCGGCGCGGCCGGCCTGGAGCGGCTGACCTTCACGCTGCACGCCTTCGCGTTTCCGATCTTCACCTTCGCGGTGATCGCCGGGGCCATCTGGGCCGAGGCGGCCTGGGGCCGGCCGTGGGGTTGGGACCCGAAGGAGACCTGGGCGTTCATCTCCTGGGTGGTGTACGCCGGCTACCTGCACGCCCGCGCCACGCCCAGCGTGAAGCGCAACGTGGCCACCTGGATCGCGGTGCTCGGCTTCCTCACCGTGCTGATGAACCTCTTCGGCGTGAACATCTTCTTCACCGGCCTGCACTCCTACGGCGGGCTTGACTGACAGCCGCAACGCGGTGCGGGCCGGTCACGGAACATCCGTGACCGGCCCGCGTCGTTCCACCGGCCCCGCTCGCGGTCGCCGGTCCCGGTTCCGGTCGCCGGTCCCGCCCACGGTCGCCGGTCCCGGTTCCGGTCAGCGGGGTCAGGTCGCGTTGCTCGGGTGGTCGGCCATCCGGGGCCTTGTCGGGACCGCGCGTCTACCGGGTGGGTAGCGAGGCCCGGATGGTCCGCTCGACCTGGATCGTCACCTGGTAGGACACCTCGGGTAGGTCGGCCAGCTCGATCCGCTCGCCGCGCAACGCCAGTTGGGCGTGCAGCTCCCGGGCGATGGCGTCGCGAAGCTCGACCTGGAGGGACGACAACCCGTCCGGGTCGCCGACGACGTACGCATCCGACATGGATCCACTCTGCTCCCGCGTCCCGCCGTTCGGCCAGGCACGGTGAGATGCCCCCGCCGGTCTTGACGGATGTCCAGCCCCCCGGTCGCCGTTGATCCACTCGACTTTCACGAAGTCGGGGCGTCCTGCTGCCGGGGATACCGCACTTTCCTGAAGCCCGAGTGGATCACGCGATGGTCGCCGTCGAGCCCCGGACTGCCGTCGAGCCCTGGACTGTCGTCGAGCCAGGCGGTCGTCACCCCGATATGAGTGTCACGGGATGACGCAGTGTTGAGGGATCGCTACCGTGCGCAGGTGGGTCCGGTTACCCAACGTTCGCGGCGGAAGGTGGGACGCAGTGACCTCAGTGGTGTCCACGGCGGCGCTGATCCGGGAGCAGCTTCGACGGTCCCGGCTCGCGGCTGGGCTGACTCAGGAGGAGTACGGCAAACGGGCGCACTACTCGCCGTCGATGGTGTCGGCGGTCGAGCTGGGGCAGGCGGCGCCCAACGAGGCGTACCTGACCCGGGCCGACGAGGTGCTCGACACCGGCGGCCTGCTGGTCTCGCTGCGCGAGCTGGGCCGGCGCGACGGCGAACCGGTCTGGTTCCGCCCCTGGCTGGAGGTCGAACGGGTCGCCACCCAGCTGCGCTGCTTCGAGGCGACGATGATTCCCGGGCTGTTGCAGACCGCCGACTACGCCCGGGCGGTGTTCCGGCTCGACCTGGGCCTCACCGCCGATCGCATCGAGGAGTTGGTGGCGGCCCGGTTGGAGCGGCAGACGATCCTCGACCGGGAGCACCCGCCGCAGCTCACCGCCGTGATTGACGAGGCGGCGCTCCAGCGTTTCGCGGAGGGCTGCGCCGGGGTGCTGGCCGGGCAGCTCCGACACCTGGTGGCGTGCGCCCGCCGTCCGCACATCAGGGTGCATGTGCTGCCGCAGGGGGTGGGGCTGCACGCGGGTCTCTTCGGGCCGTTCATCCTCGGCCGCACCGCCGACGGCAGCTGGCTCGGCTTCCTCGACAATCAGACCGGTGGCACTGCCGTGGACGACATCAACGAGGTGGCGACCCTACTCGGAAGGTGGGAGAGTCTGCGCAGTGACGCGCTGCCCCGGCAGCAGTCGATCGACCTGCTCGAGGAGATCGTGAAGCCATGGATCTGACCGGAGCCCGTTGGCACAAGTCCACCCGGAGCGGCAACAACAGTGGCGCATGTGTCGAGGTCGCCGACAACCTGCCCGGCCGGGTGCACGTCCGCGATTCCAAGGACCGCGACGGCGGCCTGCTGACCTTCACCCCGGCCGCGTGGCGGGCCTTCGTCGAGCTGGCCCGCACCCACTGACCATCCGCCGGATCCTCGTGACCGCCGTACCCGCCGACCGTCCGCCGGGTCATCACTGACCTGGCTACGCGATGCGGGCCGGTCACGGATCATCCGTGACCGGCCCGCGTCGTTCTGGTGCGGTGCTCAGCTCACCGTCACGGGGGCGACGTCGTTGTTCGGGTTGTCGTCCACCCGGGGGTAGCGCTGGAACGGCTCAACCTTGCCGGGGGCCCCGGAGAGGGTGTCGATCCGCAGGTCGAACCCGACCTTGTGAGTCGTGCCGGCCGGGAAGACCGACCCCGGTCCGTTGCAGTACCAGGTTGCCGGGACGGTCTCGGGCTCCTCCTCGTCGCCGTTCAGCCAGCAGTCGGACGGGGCGGCGAGCACGGTGACCCCGGCGGGCGGGACGAAGAGGAAGGCCCCGACGCCCTCGCCGGAGAGGCTGCCGTCCGGCACGCCCGGACCCTTGTTGCGCAGGCCCACGGTGACCCGCACGGTGTCACCGACGGCTCCGGTGACGGCCGCGCCCTTGGCGACGATGTCGAAGGCGCCGTGCACGCCCCGCAGGTAGGTCTGGCCTTCGGCCCGGGTCGCCTCGGCCGGCAGCACGTCGAGCGGTGCGCCCACCGCCCGTAGCCGTAGCGCCTGGTCGGCGTCGCGGCTCCGGAGCTTCACTCCACTGGGGAGCGGGCCGGCGCTGGCCAGCGGTTGCACGGCCTGGGTGATCCGCTTGCTGCCGAGGGTCGCCGGGCCGACAGTGGTGGCGAACCCGTCCCGCAGCTCGTGCCGCTGGCCGGGCGCGAACGTGCCCCGCACGGTGCAGACGACCACGGTGGCGAGCACCTGGTCGGTGCCGTACCGGCAGTTGCGGTAGCTGGCCGGCACCAGGCCCACCGGGAAGCGCATGGTGAGCCGCAGGTCCACGGCCGGCTGGTCGCCGGCGTTGACCACGGCCACCGGGACGGGAAGGGTGTCGCCCACCTGCACGCCGGTCACGGTCTCGTCGACCAGGTCGAGCAGGTTGGGCCCGGATCGCACGGTGACGGTCGCCTGCTGGGTGTACGCCTCGGTCTGCTCGCCGAGCGGCGTGTAGTCGAGGGTGCCGCTCGCGCCGTCGAGGGCGCCGGGCGCGGGCCGGAACACCACCGGCACGGTGCCGGTGAGCGTGCCGAACTCGTCGACGGCCGTCGGCGGCATCGGGCAGGTCACCGAGGTGCCCTCGGTGACGCAGAAGTCGGGGAAGGCGGCGGTGGCCACGCCCGCCAGGCCGGTCAGGTCGATGGTCACCCGAGGCTGGCTGGCCCCGGTGCTGGTCAGGGTCAGCGGCATCGTGCGGCCGGGAGCGTCGGGGCCGCCGACGGTGACGTCATCAAGCCATCCGCTGACCCAGCCGGGGTCGTCCTCGGCCGCAGCCGGGCCAGCCGCCACACCGACTGCTGCGGTGCCGACGAGCAGCGCTGTCACGCCACGCAGAAGCCGACCACGGGCAACGCGCACAGATCTCATTGATCTCCTTGCTGAAGGGTGAGCCGATCGGAAGACGTCAGGTCTGCAACACCCCGGACCCGACCGGCATCCATGATCTTAGGGATCGCCTCTGACAGTTTCTGATCGGCCGAGCGGGTCGTGATCTCCGTCGAAACAGGACACGGTCTGGTGCCCGCGGCACCCGGTCAGCAACACCGCAACGGCCCCTCCACCTGGGCGGAGGCCTCCGGTCAGTTCGCCCGCCCGCCGTTGGCGGGCAGCCCCGCACGGCAGCGGGCGATCAGCCGCCGAACCAGCCGGGCACGTCGAGCCGGAACCAGTTGGCCGAGGCCATCGTGGTGAGGTCGTCCTCCATCGCGGTGACCCGTTGAGGGCCGAGGGTGTCGGCCCACTGTGCCCGCAGCCGGTCGAAGATCTCGGCCGAGCGGCGTAGCCCGTCGGCGCCGCGCGGCGTGACCCGCACCAGCCGGCGTCGGGCGTCGGCGGGGTCGTCGGCCCGCTCCAGGTACCCCACGGCGACCAGCCGGTCGACGGTCTTGCCCGCCGCCTGTTTGGAGATGCCCAGCCGTTGGCCCAACTCGGTGGCGGTGGTGCCGTCCGCACCGACGGCCTGGAGCACGAACCCGTGCAGCGGTCGTAGCTCCGGATGCCCCTCCCGGGCCAGTTCGGCGTGCAGGTCGTCGATCAGCGTCCGGAAGCCGGCCAGCAGCAACAGCGGTAGCGCGAAGCCGGGCCGCGCGGGATCAGGGGTTGCCATGTTCGACAACCACGTTTACTATTTCGTCAACCACGTTGACTATCGTACCGTCCCCGAACCAAGCCCTGGAAAGCAGGTAACCATGTCCGTCTTCACCGCCCACACCGCTGAGACCGCCCCCGCCGCCGCCCGCCGGTCCATCGAGGGAGTAAGCGGCCGGTTCGGCTGGCTGCCCACCCCGGTGGCACTGATGGCCGATTCGCCACAGTTGCTCACCGGCTTCCTCGCCGCCAGCGCGGGCTTTGAGCAGACCGACCTCGCCCCGCTGGACCGGGAGGTGGTCATCCTGACGGTTTCCACCAGTCACGAATGCCACTTCTGCGTCGCCCTGCACACCGGCAAGCTCACCCAGCTCGGCGCGACTCCCGAGCTGATCGCCGCGCTGCGGGCCGGCTCGGTGCTGCCCGAGCCGCGACTGGAGGCGCTGCGCCGGTTCACGCTGGCCGTGCTCGACCACCGGGGCGCGGTGCCCGACCACGAGCTGGACGACTTCCTGACCGCCGGATACCAGCCCCGGCACGCACTGGACGTGGTGCTCGGCGTCGGCGCGTACACCATGTCCACCTTCGCCAACCGACTCACCCGGGCACCGCTCGACCCGCCGCTGGCCGCCCACGCCTGGGCGCCGGCAGCCCGCACATGCGCCGGGTCTTGATCCACTCGGCTTTCAGAAAGTCGGCCTATCTCCAGGCGCAGGACGCCCCGACTTCCTGCAAGCCGAGTGGATCTAGGCACGCCGCGTCGTCCCCACCGGGCTCGCCGTGGCGGCCATCGCGCGCGTCACAGCACCCGGCTTGGGCCGGGCGGGAGCCGGTGCGGGAGACTGGGCGACATGGCGGCTCGTGGCTTCCCGTACACCGATCTCAAGGACTTCATCGCGGCGCTGGAGCGCGCGGGGGAGTTGCGCCGGATCGACGTCCCGGTTGATCCGACCCTGGAGATCAGCGAGGTGGTCACCCGCACGGTGCGGGCCGGCGGCCCGGCGCTGCTCTTCGAGCGTCCGACCCGGGGCGAGATGCCGGTGGCGATCAACCTCTTCGGCACCGAGAAGCGGATGGCGATGGCGCTCGGCGTCGACACACTGGACGAGATCGGTGCCCGGATCGGCGCGATGATCAAGCCGGAGTTGCCGGTTGGCTGGTCCGGCATCCGCGAGGGCCTCGGCAAGGTCATGCAGCTCAAGTCGTTGCCGCCGCGCAAGGTGAAGACCGCGCCCTGCCAGGAGGTCGTCTACCGGGGCGACGATGTCGACCTCAACCGACTGCCGGGGTTGCAGGTCTGGCCGGACGACGGCGGGATCTTCCACAACTACGGGCTGACCCACACCAAGCACCCGGAGACCGGCAAGCGCAACCTGGGCCTCTACCGGCTCCAGCAGCACGGCCGCAACACCCTGGGCATGCACTGGCAGATCCACAAGGACTCGACGGCACACCACGCGGTCGCCGAGCGGCTCGGGCAGCGCCTGCCGGTCGCGGTCGCGATCGGCTGCGACCCGGTCGTCTCGTACGCGGCCAGCGCGCCTCTGCCCAGTGACATCGACGAGTACCTGTTCGCCGGTTTCCTGCGCGGCGAGCGGGTGGAGATGGTCGACTGCCTCACCGTGCCGTTGCAGGTGCCGGCGCACGCGCAGATCGTGCTGGAGGGCTACCTGGAGCCCGGTGAGCGGCTGCCCGAGGGGCCGTTCGGCGACCACACCGGCTTCTACACGCCGGTCGAGCCGTTCCCCGTGCTGCACATCGAGGCGATGACCATGCAGCGGAAGCCGGTCTACCACTCGATCGTCACCTCGAAGCCGCCGCAGGAGGACCACGGCCTCGGCAAGGCCACCGAGCGGATCTTCCAGCCGCTGCTCAAGCTGATGATCCCGGACATCGTCGACTACGACCTGCCGGCCGCCGGCGTCTTCCACAACTGCGCGATCGTCTCCATCCGCAAGCGCTACCCGAAGCACGCGCAGAAGGTGATGAACGCGATCTGGGGCGCGCACCTGATGTCGTTGACCAAGCTGATCGTGATCGTCGACGAGGACTGCGACGTGCACGACTACAACGAGGTCGCCTTCCGGGCCTTCGGCAACGTCGACTACGCCCGCGACCTGCTGCTCACCGAGGGTCCGGTGGACCACCTCGACCACTCGTCGTACCAGCAGTTCTGGGGCGGCAAGGCTGGCGTCGACGCGACCCGCAAGCTGCCCACCGAGGGCTACACCCGTGGTTGGCCCGAGGAGATGAGCATGGCGCCCGAGGTCACGGCCCTGGTCGACAAGCGCTGGAAGGAGTACGGGATCTGATGGCCGTCCTCGACGCACCGGCGGCGAAGCCGGGCCGGACCAAGTCCTTCCTGAAGCTCGTCGCCGTCGAGCACTCCGTGTTCGCGCTGCCGTTCGCGTTCCTCTCCGCGCTGACCGCCATGCAGATCAACGGCGGGCGGGTACGGTGGCTCGACCTGCTGCTGATCACCGTGGCGATGGTCGGGGCGCGGACGTTCGCGATGGCCGCCAACCGGATCCTCGACCGCAAGATCGACGCGCGGAACCCGCGTACCGCCGGACGGGAACTGGTCACCGGAGCGGTGAGCGTGCGGACGGCCTGGACCGGCGCGGCCGTCGCACTGGTGGTCTTCCTCGTCGCTGCCGCCCTGCTCAACCCGCTCTGCCTGGTGCTCGCGCCGCTCGCCGTGGTGCCGCTGGTCGTCTACCCGTACGCCAAGCGGTTCACCAACTGGCCGCACGCCATCCTCGGGATCGCCCAGGCGGTCGGCCCGGTCGGCGCCTGGCTGGCGGTCACCGGCACCCTGGACGGCTCCGGGCCGGCCTGGCTGCTCGGCGCGGCCGTGGGCCTGTGGATCGGCGGCTTCGACCTGATCTACGCCTGCCAGGACTCGGAGATCGACCGGGAGATCGGCGTGCACAGCGTGCCCGCCCGCTACGGTCGGCGTTTCGCGCTGCACGCCTCCACGGTCGCGCACGTGGTGACGTTCGCGCTGTTCATCTGGTTCGGCGCGTTGATCGGCCTCGGCTGGCTCTGGTGGATCGGGCTGGCGTTGACCGCTGTGGCGTTCGGTTACCAGCACCTGGTGGTCACCCCGACCGACCTCAGCAAGGTCAACCGGGCGTTCTTCACCGCCAACGGGTTCGTCGGCATCGCGCTGTTCCTCTTCGCCCTGCTCGACCTGGTGATCCGGCTCGGCTTGCGGCCCTGAGGTCGGGTGATCCGGCCCGGCCGATGGGTTGGGTGATCCGGCCCGGCCTACGGCTCCGGGGCTGGTGGTGCGGCGCTGACGGGGTAGCGGGCGCTCTCGAAGGTCCAGTCGATGGTCCCGCGCACGGCGTACGCGACCCCGTCGAGATGGTCGGCGACCGCCCTGTCCAACGCCGGACCGAACGACGGCACCGCGGCGCGCAGCGCGACGAAACGCCGCATCGCCTCCCGCCAGTGCTCGGCCGCGCGTTCGACCGCCTCCGCCTCCGGCAGGTCGAGCTCGGCCTGCAGGGCGAGGACCAGGTTGTGCCCGCCGGCGGTCGTCCGGTCCCGGTCCAGCGAGGCCAGGTCGTGGGACCAGGAGAGCAGGGCGTTGCCGGTGCGGGCGATCTGACGCAGCAGCGGGTGGTGGTAGACCGGGTCGGGCAACGGTCGGCCGCTGACGAACTCCACGAGCGGGTACGACACCTCCGCCGCCGACGTCGCCCGACGCAGCTCGACGTACTCGTCGACGCTCGGGCGGCGGCCGGTCTCCTTGTTGACCGCCTCCTGCCAGGTGCCGTCGAGGTGTCGGGCCACCGCGTCGGCGAAGCGCAGCCGCCACCGGGCCGGCATCCGGCGGCGCGGCTCCCGCCACGCCAGCACCAGCAGTCGCCGCAGCGGCCCGCTCAGCCCGGTCTGCCGCAGCCGGGCGCCGTCGTGCAGCAGTGCCAGGGTGCCGTTGCGCAACGCCCGGATCTGCCCCGGAGTCAACCGGTTCGGCCCGTCGCAGGCGTCGTCGACCAGGAAGAACCAGGTGAACAGCGCGGTCAGCACCCGCAGGTCGGCTTCGGTCGCCCCGGGGTAGAGCCGCCCGGCGTACCGGGCGAAGGCCCCCCGGGACAGCCGGCGCAGCGCGGCGTCGTCCAGTGGCAGGCCAAGCTCGGGCAGCAGATCGAGCAGCCAGCCCTGCACCCGGTCGGCGTGTGCGGGCAGCTGGGACGGGATCGGACATTCGGCACGCAGCGCCCGGAGGATCTCGCCGGTCGTCACCGATGCCTCCTCTGCGAGATGGTTCCGGTGCGAATCGCCAGCCGCAGCATGTCAGGTCGGCGGGAGGCACAGGTGCCCCGCCCGACATGTCGGACCGTACCGACCCCGGGGGTGCCCACCGGCGGACCAGCCGGACCAGGCAGGCTGGGGGTATGCGGGAACCATGGGTGGTCGGGGTCTCCGGTGCCTCCGGTACGCCGTACGCGGCGGCCGTCATCGGCGGGCTGCTCGACGCGGGCGAGCCGGTGGACCTGATCGTGTCCCGGGCGGCACGACTCACAGTGCTCGACGAGACCGGCCGGCCCTTCCGTGACGGGCACTGGGCCGAGGACCTCGCCGCCTGGCTCGGCCGGGACCTGACCTCTGCGGATGTCCGGCACTGGCCGGCCGGTGACCTGGCCGCCGGGCCGAGCAGCGGCTCCTACCGGGTACGCGGGATGGCTGTCGTCCCGGCCAGCACGGCGGCCTGCGCGGGCGTCGCGATCGGGCTCTCCAAGGACCTGTTGCAGCGCGCCGCCGAGGTCAACCTCAAGGAACGCCGACCCGTGGTGCTGGTGCCCCGGGAGACACCAGTGACCCGCAGTCACCTGGAACACCTCATCGCGCTGCACGACGCGGGCGCTGTGGTGCTGCCGGCCAGCCCCGGCTTCTACGGTGCCGGCGCGGCGGCCAGCGCGCAGCAACTGGTCGACTTCGTGGCCGGCAAGGTGCTGGACGCCCTCGGCGTCCCACACACCCTGTTCCGGCGGTGGTCCGGCCAGCTCGGCGCAGCGCGAAGCTGAGCCGCCGCTCGTGCCGAACAGTGCTGCTCAGGACGAGCAGCGTTGCCGCACGACGGTCGGCCGAAGTGGGACGCGGACCGGACTGGTGTCCGGTCCGCGTGGCGTTGTCCGCACCAGTTCAGTACATGCCGGCGTTGGCCGGACCCGGCCCCGTGGAAGCGGCCGGCCCCACATTGCGTGGCTTTCCGACCTCATCCACCTCGTCCAGCATGCCCTCCCCCTCAAGCAGGGCCCGCACCTCGGATTCCCGAAACCGGCGATGCCCGCCTGGAGTCCGGATGCTTCCTATCCGGCCGGCCGCCGCCCATCTCGTCACAGTTTTCGGGTCTACCCGAAACAGCGCGGCGACCTCACCCGGTGTCAGCAGGCGATCTCCAGTGTCCACAGCCCCCTCCTCGCGTCGACGAAGCCCCCGGCTGAACACACTGCCCCCGGCTGGTGCGTAGCCCAGAGCCGTCATGAGGGACGTATGGCAATTACAGCACCAGGGACATGGCCTGTCCGCCCAAACGCGAAAAATGCACTGAGTGGGGAGTTAGTAATGTTACTGGTGCTACCTCTGCCCTGACCGCCGGTTTTTGAACAGTGACTCACCGCTCAGTCCAACGGGTGCCGAAGGCCGCACGTTACGTGGCAACGGTTAGGGTCACTCTCTGTGGATGCCATCGACCTGAGCCTCGTCGACCTGCTGCGCGGCAACGCGCGCCTCTCGTACGCCGAGCTGGCCCGGCAGGTGGGCCTCTCCGCCCCGGCCGTGCACGAACGGGTCGGCAAGCTGGAGAGCAGCGGTGTGGTTCGGGGCTACCGCGCGGACGTGGCCCCGGAGTCGATCGGGCTGGGTGTCACCGCGCTGATCGGCATCGTCGAGGACTCCGGTGCCGACACCGACGACATGCTCGAGTCGCTGCGGGTGCTGCCCGAGATCGAGTCCTGCTACTTCATGGCCGGCGTGGAGTCGTTCCTGCTCAAGGCGCGGGTCGGCACGATCGCCGAACTGGAGCAGTTGATCGTGCGGTTGAACCGGACACCGGGGGTCGCCTCCACCCGTACCGCCATCGCGCTCTCCACCAAGTGGGAGAACCGCCCGCAGCCGGTCGGCCCGACCGCGACCTGACCATCCCGTACCCCTGGTGTCGCCCGGTCGGCCGGCGGTAGCGTGCGCCGATGACCCCTCCGGCGCGTCCCGTGGCCGTGGTGACCGGCGCCGCCGGGGGCCTGGGCCGCGCCATCGCCCCCGCGCTGCCCGCCGACGGCGGGTCGGTGCTGCTCACCGACCTCGACCCGGCGGCGGGGCGGGCCGCCGCGGCACCGCTCGGCGGCTGGTCGGCAGCCCGGGACGTCCGGGACGAGGACGCCTGCCGCGCCATCGCCGCGACCGCGGCGAGCCGGGGTGACCTCGCACTCTGGGTGAACAACGCCGGAATCCTGGTCACCGGGGCGTCGTG
>NZ_JAGPXZ010000990.1:0-1908 GCF_018070305.1 Micromonospora sp. M51
CACCCTGGCGGGTCACCAGGGCGGCGGCCGTCTTGGTGCCCCCGATGTCGAGCGCGGCGACAACCGGGGGCGTGCGTACCTCGGACATGGTTAGAGCAGTCCCGCCAGTTCCAGGTGGCCCCGCACCCGCGCCGTCTCGTCCGCGTCGAGCGGTCGCAGCGGAAGCGACACGGCGTTGCTGTCGATGACGCCGAGCAGGGCCAGGGCGGTCTTGAACGCGCCCACGCCCCGGGTCGCCCCCGCCGCCGTCGCCGGGTCGGCAGCGTCGACGATCCGGAACAACCGGGTCAGCCGGTCCTGCTCCGCGCGGGCGGTGTCCCAGTCGGCGGCCACGCAGGCCCGGTGCAGTCGCACGTAACCCTCCGGGTCCACGTTGCCCAGGCCGGGGACGGAACCGGAGGCACCGGCGAGCATCATCGCGTCGACCACCACCTCGTGGCCGGTCAACAGGCTGAAGCCGGCGTCCGGCGCGTGTTCCGCGATGGACAGCACCAGCTGGCGGAAGGAGACGTCGTCGCCGCTGGAATCCTTGACGCCCGCGAGGACGCCCTCCACGGCGAGCCGGCTCAGCAGACCCGGCGACAGCTTGGTGTGCACGCAGACCGGAATGTCGTACGCCAGCAGCGGTAGCTCGACCGACGCGGCGAGCGACCGGAAGTGCCGCTCGACCTCGTGCGGGCCGACGATGGCGTAGAAGGGGGCGGTGGCCACCAGCCCGTCGACACCCAGCCGCGTCGACGCGTCGGCCCGGTCGAGCACCCGACGGGTGGTCGGCTCGATGCACCCGGCGATGACGGGTACGGTCCCGCCGACGGTCTTCACCACGGTTTCCAGAGCCTGGTCCCGCTGACTGTCGGTGAGGAACACCGTCTCGCCGGAGCTGCCGAGGGCGAAGATGCCGTCGACGCCGGCGGCGAGCATCCGCTCGACGAGCCGCTCAAGCGAGGCGACGTCGACAGCGCCCTCCTCGGTCAGGGGGGTGACGACCGGCGGCACGACTCCGGCGAACCGCGGGGCAGGGGTGGTCACGCTGACTCCTCGACATGTAGGGGGGTGGTGCGACCGGTCGACGCTCGGGCGAGCTCGACCAGTTCGGCGTTGCTGGATCCCGCGGGAACGGGGTGGTAGCACCGGAACTCGTGGTAACCGGCGCCACCGTCGCCCGTCGTGGGTGGTGGCATCTCGATGGCGCAGCCGTCAGTGGCCTTCCAACAGCGGGTGCGGAACGGGCAGCCGGTGGGCGGGCGGGTCGCGAGCGGGACGGGGCCGACGAGCGGGATCGGGTCGAGCGGCGAGAGCAGCCCCGGCGTGGCGGAGAAGAGCGCCCGGGTGTACGGGTGCTGGGCGACCTCGGGGAGCCCGGCGGCGGGTGTCTGCTCCACGATCCGGCCGAGGTACATGGTGACCACCCGGTCACTGATCCGCTTGACCGTCTGGATGTCGTGCGAGACGAAGACCATGGCCAGGTTCAGCCGCTCCTTGAGGTCCAGGAGCAGGTTGAGGATCTGCGCCCGGACCGACACGTCGAGGGCGCTGGTCGGCTCGTCGGCGATGACCAGCCCCGGCTCCAGGGCCAGGGCACGCGCGATGGACACCCGCTGGCGTTGGCCACCGGAGAGCTGGCTGGGCAGCACGTCGGCGACCGACCGGGGCAGCCCCACCAGAGCCATCAGTTCCCTGACCCGCTCCTCGCGGGTGGTGCGGGTGCCGCGACGGTGCACGTCGAGCGGGTCGCGCAGGATGTCGCGGACCGGCATCCGCCGGTTCAGCGACGTGGCCGGATCCTGGAAGATCATGCCGACGCCGGCGCCGATGTGCAGTCGGCGTTCCGCCGCGCTCATCGACCACACGTCCTTGCCGGCGAAGGCGACAGTGCCGCTCGTCGGCCGTTGCAGGCCCACCAGCACC
>NZ_JAGPXZ010000991.1:0-1902 GCF_018070305.1 Micromonospora sp. M51
GGTCCAGCACCACGAAGGCCAACGCCATGATCGCCAACCCGACCAGCCCGAAGAGCAACGTGGAGGCGAGCCCCTTGCCGAAGTCGCTGTAGCTGGTCAGGATCGCGGTGAAGACGATCCCGGCGATGCCGAGCTGGTTGGCGGCGAGCAGCAACCCCGCGTTGGCGTTGCGCTCGACCCAGATCAGGTCCCGTAGCCGGCCCGGGGTGAGCAGGTCGACGAGCCCGAACCCGGCGGCCATCAGCCCGACGCCGACGATCCCGAACACGACGCTCTGCCAGGCACCGCTGAGCAGATCCTCCAGCACCGACTTGCCTCCCGACTCTCCGCCCGGAGGGGTACCGGCGCGGTGATCGAGACGATAGCGGCAGCGCGCAATCGCGTCAGCCCCGCGCCTACAGCGCCAGGTAGCGCTGCCGCTCGTACGGGGTGACCTCGCGGCGGTACTGCTCCCACTCGGCCCGCTTGTTGCGCAGGAAGAAGTCGAAGACGTGCTCGCCGAGCACCTCCGCCACCAGCTCGGAGCCGGCCATCACGTCGATCGCCTCGGCGAGGTTCTCCGGCAGCGCCTCGTAGCCCATGGCGCGCCGTTCCGCGCTGGTCAGTGACCAGACGTCGTCCTCGGCGCCCGGCGGCAGCTCGTACCCCTCCTCGATGCCCTTGAGGCCGGCGCCGAGCAGCACCGCGAAGGCGAGGTACGGGTTGGTGGCCGAGTCCAGTGAGCGGACCTCGACCCGGGCCGAGTTGGGCTTGCCGTACGCGGGAACCCGGACCAGCGCGGACCGGTTGAGGTGCCCCCAGCAGACGTACGCCGGGCTCTCGGTGATCCGGTCGGGCAGGTGCTGCGGGAAGAGCCGCTTGTACGAGTTGACCCACTGGTTGGTGACGGCCGTGTACTCCCGGGCGTGCACCAGCAGGCCGGCGATGAACGACTTCGCCACCTTGGACAGCTTCATCGGGTCGCCGCTGTCGTGGAAGGCGTTGCGCTCCCCCTCGAACAGCGACAGGTGGGTGTGCATGCCGCTGCCCGGCTGGTCGGTGAACGGCTTGGGCATGAAGCTGGCCTGCACACCGGTGGAGAGCGCGACCTCCTTGACCACGTGCCGGAAGGTCATGATGTTGTCGGCGGTGGTCAGCGCGTCGGCGTAGCGCAGGTCGATCTCCTGCTGGCCGGGCGCGACCTCGTGGTGGCTGAACTCCACCGAGATGCCGATCCGTTCCAGCGCCAGCACGCCCTGACGGCGGAAGTCCCGGGCCACGGCGTGGGTGGTGTGCTCGAAGTAGCCGCCGGTGTCGACCGGGGTGGGCACCGAGCCGTCCTGCGGGCCGTTCTCCAGCAGGAAGAACTCGATCTCGGGGTGGGTGTAGAAGGTGAAGCCCTTCTCGGCCGCCTTGGACAGGGCGCGGCGCAGCACGTGCCGGGGGTCCGCCCAGGACGGACTGCCGTCGGGCAGCAGGATGTCGCAGAACATCCGGGCGCTCTCGCCGCTGACCCCGCCCTCGAAGGGGAAGACCTGGAAGGTGGTCGGGTCGGGCATGGCCACCATGTCCGATTCGAAGACCCGGGCGAAGCCCTCGATCGCCGAGCCGTCGAAGCCGATGCCTTCCTCGAAGGCCGCCTCCAGCTCGGCGGGCGCCACCGAAACGCTCTTGAGCGTGCCCAGAACGTCGGTGAACCACAGCCGGACGAACCGGATGTCCCGCTCTTCCAGCGTCCGGAGGACGAACTCCTGCTGACGGTCCACTTCCCCAACCCCTCGCGACACTGTTTTGTCCGCCTTGGCCGGGCTGCGCCCGACCTGATCGCCCAGTCTTCCCGGGCCTGGTTACGCAGACGTTACGCGAACTGCCGCCGCCCGTCCCCTCGTGTCCCGCCCGGCGGGCCGGCGACGGGCGGGTCGT
>NZ_JAGPXZ010000992.1:0-1901 GCF_018070305.1 Micromonospora sp. M51
AGAGTCCAGCCGTGCAGCAGGATGGCGGTGATCTGGGCGTCTGTCGGCCCCGTCGCCTCGACGTTGAGCCGTACGCCGTCCGGCAGACCGACCTCGAACCGCTCCGGCATCGCCACCTCCCCAGGGCCGCCCAGTACCACGAGCACCGGGATACCCGGCGGTAACACCGGCTACCCGCCATCACAGCACGCCAATCGCGCCCTGGCGAACATTCCCGACCGCACCCGCGATGGACGGCGGCGGGCCAAGCTGAACGGCATGGGGTCGTCGGGAGCGCCCATGGGCGCGACGTCGGGGCAGGGGCGGCAGGCCGGCGGTACGCCCCGGGCCGCGCTGGCCGATCTGCTCGCTGGTAACCGGCGGTTCGTCAGCGGCCAGCCGGTGCACGGACACGACGTCACGGCCGCCGCCGCTGCCTCCGGCGACCAGCAGCCGTACGCCGTGGTGCTGGGCTGCATCGACTCCCGGGTGCCGCTGGAGGCGATCTTCGACCAGACCTTCGGCGCGATCTGTGTGATCCGTACCGGCGGGCACGTGCTCGATCGCGCGGTCTGCGGCTCGATCGAGTACGTGGTCGGCCAGCTCGGCGTACCGCTGGTGATGGTCCTCGGCCACGAGCGGTGCGGCGCGGTGGAGGCCACCGTGCGGGCGCTGCGCGCCGGACAGCGTCCCGGGGGGTCGTTGGCGCACCTGGTGGACGAGATCGCCCCGGCGGTGACCGAGGTGGGGATCGACGACCCGGCGGTGCAGCCGCTGGCGATCCGCCGGCACGTCCGGCGCACGGTGCGCATCCTGCGCGCGGACGACCTGCTGGCCGGGCCGGTGGCCGCCGGCCGGGTGGCAGTGGTCGGCGGGCTCTACGACCTGGCCACCGGCGAGGTCGCCCTGATCGATCCAGGCTGACCCGCCCCCTGCTCGACAGGCTGGCCCGACCCGACCCCGGACACGCGAAACCGCCCGCCGGACTGTTCCGGCGGGCGGTTTCGGTTGGTGCGGTGGGGGAGGGCTCAGCCCTCGAAGACGCCGGCCGCGACCAGGCGCTTCTCGGTGGCCTCCCAGCCGTCACCCGGGTGGGTGGCAGCCAGGTTGTTGATCTCCGCCCGGATCTTGGCGGCGTGGCCGGCGGCGGCCAGCACGCGGATCTCCTCGACGAACGCGTCGGAGTCCGTGCGCAGGTGCGCGGTCTTGCCGTTGGTCAGGTTCCGCACGTAGGCGTGCTTGCCGCCGTTGAGCGGGATGAGGTACTTGAACTCGCCCAGCACGCTGAGGGCGCCACCCTGGCCAGCCTGGCCGGCCCGGACGGACGCGCGCGCGGTCTTAGAGGTGTTGCTCGCCACGGAGGTACTCCTTGCAAGACGTACGGGAGGACTGGACGTCCGGGGGCTGTGTGCGGGCCGTACGTGAACTCGACCCGCGAAGGTGTAACGCGGCATAAGCCGCCGGTGGAACTGTACAGGACCACGACATCATGCTGGTCGTCGCGGTGTCCTGAGAGGCAACGGCGACCACCCGTCCGGCTATTCCGACCGGCGATTTTTCCGATTCCCTGGCGCACCACGCGTCACACAAGTCATCATGTGTTGCAGCAGCCACCTGGGTGGACGAGGTCGTAGGGGAAGACGCACCTCGCTCTCCGGGAGGTCACCGTGCCAACGCGTGGCGTCGTATACGTCCACTCGACCCCGCTCGCCGTGTGCTCGCACGTCGAGTGGGCGATCGCGCGCGTCCTAGCCGCGCCGGTCAACCTGCAGTGGACGGCTCAGCCCGTCGACCCCGGCGCACGCCGGGCCGAGTGCGGGTGGACCGGTCGTCCGGGGACGGGCGCCGAGCTGGCCGCTGCCCTACGGCAGTGGCCCATGATCCGTTTCGAGGTCACCGAGGAACCGAGTCCCGGGGCCTCC
>NZ_JAGPXZ010000993.1:0-1890 GCF_018070305.1 Micromonospora sp. M51
ACCAAGGACGCCACCATCCGGGAGATCCACCATCGGGTGAAGAACAACCTCCAGACGGTGGCTGCGCTGCTGCGGTTGCAGGCCCGCCGGGTGGCGATGCCGGAGGCCCGGGTCGCGTTGGAGGAATCGGTCCGACGGGTCGCCTCGATCGCCCTGGTGCACGAGACGCTCTCCATGTCCAGCGACGAGGCGGTCGAGTTCGACGGCATCGTCGACCGGGTGGCCAGCGCGGCGACCGAGGTCGCGGCGACCGAGGTGAGCGTCGGCATGCGGCGGCGGGGCAGCTTCGGCGTGCTGCCGGCGGAGATCGCCACCTCGCTGGTGATGGTCCTCAACGAGTTGCTGCTCAACGCCGTCGAGCACGGCTTCCCTCCGGCCGACGAGGCGGACGAGGTCCCGGTGCCCGCCGCGTCCGGCATGGTGCCGGTCGCCGCCCCCGAGGTCGACCCGTCGCTGCGGCCCGAGGTGGTGGTCTCCGCGCACCGGTTCCGCAAGATGCTGCACGTTTCGGTGACCGACAACGGCCGCGGCCTGCCGCCGGACTTCGACGCCGAACACGGCAGCCGGCTCGGCCTCCAGATCGTCCGCGCCCTGATCACCGGGGAGCTGCGCGGCACCATCGAACTGCGGGCCGGTGCCAACGGTGGCACCGAGGCGGTGCTGATCATCCCACTGGCCCGCAGCGCCCCGGAGGGCCGCTCCCAACCCTGACCCGCCCTGCCGCCTCCAATGGGGCGGGGTCCGCAGCGGGAGCGGATGTCGGGATGGGCGTGATGCCTCTCAGTCATCAGGATGACTGAGAGGCATCAGGCACATCGAGGTGGGCGGGCCTGGTCGCCGGCCGGCGCCCCGGGGCCGGGTCAGCGGTCGGAGCGGGTGGTCAGCAGGGCGACGGTCAGGCCGGGGCGCTGCCAGACCTGCGCGACGGTGAAGTCCGCACGGAGCGCGTCGCCCTTGGCGTCGGGCACGGCGGCCAGCGGGTCGGCGTGCCGGCCGGAGACGACGAGCCACACCCGCGTCGTACCGGCCAGGCACTGTGCCGGCTGGGGGCAC
The DNA here is from genome assembly GCF_018070305.1 of Micromonospora sp. M51. Classification (NCBI taxonomy): domain Bacteria; kingdom Bacillati; phylum Actinomycetota; class Actinomycetes; order Micromonosporales; family Micromonosporaceae; genus Micromonospora; species Micromonospora sp. M51. Next base: position 1,054 of record NZ_JAGPXZ010000993.1, read on the forward strand.
TCGGCAGCCCACAGATCGCCGCGGCGTGCCTCGTCCTCGGTGACCAGCACGTCGCGTGGTGGGTCGGCGAGGTGGTACTCGATGCCGAGGTCGAGGAAGAGCCAGCTGCGCCTTGGCGAGTAGACCACCGCGTCCCCCGGTCGTTGACCGTCCGCGATCACCCGCGCCGCCCCCGCGTAGTCCACCGGGGCGCTGCGCGGCCACTCGTGGGTGCGTCGCAGCGCCGCCTGGTCGGGCAGGCCGAGCAGCCCGGCCAGGACCACCGCCACCAGCGCGCCCGGTGCGCTCACGGCGGCGAGCGCCGCCCCCGCCAACAGGCAGGCGAAGGGCACCACGAAGACCAGGTACCGGGGCACCCACAGCGGCACGACCGCGCCGGCGGCGAAGAGCAGCAGTACGGGCAGCAGCACCGCGCTGACCGGCAGCACCGCGCGTCGCCCGAGCCGGGCTGCGCCCAGCGCGGCGACCCCGACCAGCAGGCCACCCACCACACTGCTCTGGGCCACGCCGCCGGGCAGCGCGCTCAGGTCGTCCGGCCGGACCAGGTGGACCCAGTTCAACTGCCGGGACTGCTGGGTCCGGGCCTTGACCAGCAACGGGCTGACCAGCAGCGCGGCCGGCAGCACGGCGACCAGCCACCGCCACACCCGCCGGTCCCGCTCGGCGTCGAGGCGCGGGGCGGTGCTGCCGGCTGTGGTCGGGGCGGCGCTGGCCGGGGCGGCGATGCCGGCCGCAGCCGGGCCGCGCCACCAGGCGATGAGGACGACCAGCGCGTGCGCGGCGAGCAGTGTGAGTGCGATCAGATGGATGAGCCCGAGCGCGGCGACGGCGACGGCG
>NZ_JAGPXZ010000994.1:0-1889 GCF_018070305.1 Micromonospora sp. M51
TCGACGAGCACCGGGTTGTGGTGTTCGGCAACGTGCCGGCCGAGGTCGCCGCGGCGACCGCCGAGTTGGGTTGCGACGGGGCGGTCTGCGACGTCTCCTCCTACGAGCAGGTCCGCGACTCCTTCGCCGGGGTGGTCGAGCGCTACGGCACCATCGACGGGGTGGCGGCCTGCGCCTCCATGTGGGCGGGCGGCGACCTGGGGGACCTGTCGGTGGAGCACATCCGGCGGGCCGTGGAGATCAACGTTCTGGGCATCACGTACCTGCTGCGGGAGGCGGTGCGGCACCTTGACCGGCAGGGCCACGGCAACGTCGTCTACATCGGCGCGCTGGCGTTGGCGGCCCCCCGGCCCGGCATCCCCGTCTACCGGGCCACCAAGAGCTACGGCAACAGCCTGGTCGACTCGCTGGCCGAGGCGCAGCACAGCAACCGGGTCAAGGTGATGCAGCTGCACCCCGGGCCGATGCCGACCCGACTGCAGGAACGGGTGGGTGCCGAGTTCCTGGACGAGGTGTACGCCATGCCCGAACAGGTCGCCACCGAGGTCGTCCGGTTGCTGCTGCTCGAACCCGACGACCTCTACGTCTCCGGTGAGCGCGTGCTGCGCGCGGACGGGCGGTGGTGACGGCCGCAGCCGGACCCGCCGACCGTCCGGCCTCGGCGTGGGCGCCGCTGCGGACGGCGGTCTACCGCAACCTGTGGCTGGCCCTGCTCGCCGCCAACATCGGCACCTGGATGCAGACCGTCGGCGCGCAGTGGCTGCTGATCAACCATTCCAACGCCCCCACCCTGGTCGCGTTGGTGCAGACGGCCAGTCTGCTGCCGGTGCTGCTGCTGGCGTTGCCCGCCGGGGTGCTGGCCGACAGCTTCGACCGCCGGCACCTGCTGATCGCCGTGCAGCTGTTCCTGGTGGCGGTGGCGGTGGCGTTGACGCTGCTCACAGTTACCGGCCGGATGCCGCCGGCGCTGCTGCTCACCCTCACCTTCGCGTTCGGGGTCGGGCAGGCATTGACCCTGCCGGCCTGGGCGGCGGTGATCCCGGAGCTGGTGCCGCAGGACCAGCTGCGGTCGGCGTCCGCGCTCGGTTCGATCAGCGTGAACGTGGCGCGGGCGGTCGGTCCCGCGGTGGCCGGTGTGCTGATCGCCCGTACCGGCGTCGCCCCGGTCTTCGGCATCAACGCGGTCGCCTTCGGCGTCTTCGCGTACGCGCTGTGGCGCTGGCGGCCCGACAACGCCCGCGCGGTCGAGGTGCCCGAGCGGTTCACCGCCGCGTTGCGGGCCGGCAGCCGCTACGTCCGTCACTCGCCGACGGTGCGCCGGCTGTTGCGCCGCGCGTTGGTCTTCGTGGTCCCGGCCAGCGCGTTGTGGGCGTTGCTGCCGTTGGTCGCGAGTCGCCGGCTGGGGCTGGGCTCCGGTGGGTACGGGGTGCTGCTGGCCGCCCTCGGCGTGGGCGCCATCGGTGGCGGTGTGCTGCTGGCCGTGATCCGCACCCGACTGTCGGCCAACCAGCTCCTGCTGATCGCCGGGGCTCTGTTCACGGTGGCGCTGACCGTGGTCGGCACCGTGCCGGTGGTGCCGCTGGTGCTGCTCGCCCTGCTGCCCGCCGGGATGGCCTGGGTGACCGTGCTGGCCAACGTCAATGCCGAGATGCAGCTCTTCCTGCCCAGCTGGGTACGCGCCCGGGGCCTGGCCGTCTACCAGGTGTGCTTCGCCGGTGGGCAGGCGGTCGGCGCGCTGCTCTGGGGGCTGGTGGCCGACATGGGCGGGTTGGTCCTCGCGTACCTGGCGGCGGCGGCGCTGATGCTGGTCGGCACCCTGACGAGCCGGATCTGGCCGCTGCCCGACCTCCGGTCGGTGAACCGTGAACCGGCGGCGTACTGGCCACAGT
>NZ_JAGPXZ010000995.1:0-1886 GCF_018070305.1 Micromonospora sp. M51
GGTCCGGTGTGTCGAACACCGCGGTCGGCTCGGGCGCGGCCACGCCCATCCGGTAGACGATCTCCCGTTCCTCAGCGTCTGTCGGGTAGCCCACCACGATCTTCATGAGGAACCGGTCCCGTTGCGCCTCCGGCAGCGGATAGACGCCCTCCTGCTCGATCGGGTTCTGGGTGGCCATCACCAGGAACGGGTCGGGCACCCGGTGGCTCTCGCCGCCGATGGACACCTGCCGCTCGCTCATCACCTCCAGCAGCGCGGACTGCACCTTGGCCGGCGCCCGGTTGATCTCGTCGGCGAGCAGGAAGTTGACGAAGACCGGCCCCAGCTCGACGTCGAACTTCTCGCTCGACTGCCGGTAGATCCGGGTGCCCATGATGTCGGCGGGCACCAGGTCCGGCGTGAACTGCACCCGGGCGAAGGACCCACCGACGACCTTGGCGAGGGTTTCCACCGCCAGGGTCTTGGCCACCCCGGGCACGCCTTCGAGCAGGCAGTGACCACGGGAGAGCAGCGCGACGAACATCCGCTCCACCATCCGGTCCTGCCCGACGATCACACGTTTGATCTCGAACAGCGCCTTTTCCAGCAGGGTGGCGTCCTGCGCGGGTGTGGTCACCGGCGCAGGTGCCGCGCCGTTCGGCGTCGGGGCGTCGGGCATGGTCGGCTGGGCCACCGGTCCTCCACAGCGTTTGTCGGTCGTCGCGGCTTGTGCGGTATCAAGACTCGCACGCCTTGCTGAGTGCCGAGGTGGGGAGAAGCCGATTTTGGCCGCGCCGTCACCAGCAGCCGAATTGCGTATCGCGGGTGTGCACAGACCGGCCCGCCGCGTGTACGATTCACCCCGTCGCCGGGCGGCTCCCCCCGTGGTCGCCCGGCGCTCAACCTCTCCGTCCCGCCGCCCTACACTGGCCGGGATGAGCATTCCCTCCCCCGCCGACAAGGCCCTGGTCTGTTCGGCCCGGGGCTGCCGGTCGGCCGCCGTCTGGGTGCTGGAGTGGAACAATCCCCGTCTGCACGACCCCGATCGGCGCAAGACCTGGTTGGCCTGCGACGAGCACCGGGGCAGCCTCGGTGACTTCCTGGACGCCCGAGGCTTCCTGCGTGCCGTCACTCCGGTGCCCGGATCGCCTACGCTCGACCTGTGAGCGGCGACCCTCCGGCTTCCCCCGGCCCCACTTCTCCGTCCTGGCCGCCCACCCCGGCCGCCACCCCTCCCGGCGTCGATCCGCCGCCCGGCGCGTTCCCGGCACCGGGCACGCTCGGCCCCGAGCCCGCCGCGCCGGACGTCTCGACGCCCGCCCCACTGCCACCGGGCGCGCTGCCACCCGGTCACCGGCCGACACCCGGCGCCGACCACCGCGCACCCGAACTGCCACCCCCCGGTCTCCTGCCGGCCGACCCCGGCGCGTCCGGGGCTCACCCGTCCGACCCCGGCGCGTCCGGGGTGCTGCTGACGGCCGCGCCGGGTGGTCGGGGGCCGCTGGAGCCCTGGCCGGACACCGTCAACTGGCAGCCGATCTCCACCGACCTGATCTGGGTGGAGCTGATCCGGCTGGCGGTCGTGGTCGCCATCGGGCTGGCGGTGACGGCGGTCGGCTGGGCCCTCAGCGGCCACTGGCTGTTCGGGCTCGCCGTCGCCGTGGTGCTGGTGCTCGGCGCGTGGCGGGCCGTCGCGATCGTCCGCGCCGTCCGGGCCTGGGGGTACGCAGAGCGGGAGAACGACCTGTTGGTCCGGCACGGGCTGCTGGTCCGCCGGCTCTCCATCGTGCCGTACTCGCGGATGCAGTTCGTCGACGTGAGCGCTGGGCCGTTGGAGCGCGCCTTCGACCTGGCCACCGTGCAGTTGCACACCGCGGCTGCGGCCAGCGACGCCCGGGTGCCCGGGC
>NZ_JAGPXZ010000996.1:0-1880 GCF_018070305.1 Micromonospora sp. M51
TGGCTCACAAAAAGGGTGCGTCCAGCTCGCGTAACGGTCGTGACTCCGCGGCCACCCGGGAAGGGCTCAAGGAGCTGACCTACGCGATGGCCGAGCTGGTAGAGGCAGAGCGCAAGGCCGCGCCGCCCGCCGAGCCGACCCGGATCGTGATCCGCCCGATCGCCGTGGACGACGACGGTTTCACCATCACGGCCGAGGCGGACGGCTCGTTCACCGTGCGCGGTGTCCGCCCGGAACGCTGGGTCAAGCAGACCAACTTCGACAACGACGAGGCGGTCGGCTACCTGGCTGACCGGCTGGCCCGGCTCGGGGTGGAGGACAAGCTGGCCAAGGCCGGCGCGCAGCCCGGTGATCTGGTCCGGATCGGCGTGCGCGAGTTCGACTGGCAGCCGACGCTCTTCGCCGGCGTGGAGTTCGTACCCGGCAACCGGGGCACCGACGTCCGCCTGGAGGAGAAGTCGAACCGGGCCTCCGCCGCGGATCGGCTCGCGGCCCGCAAGGCTCGTCGGGTGCGGTCGGCGGACGAGGTGGGCGCGGACGCGTCCGACGACCCCGACGACGAGGACGAGGACGACGCCGAGTAGTTCGTTGCGCTCCGTGATGGGGTTGATTTCCGGAAACCTTCGCGAAATCGGCGCGTCCTAGCGTGGGGTGATGCTGATCGAGTCCCGGCCTGCCATCGATCCGGAGATCGCCGCCATGGTCACCGCGCAGCAGCGTGAGCTGCGCGAGGCCGATGGCGGGTTGGACGGGCAGGTCTTCATGCCGCACGACGACGTCCGCTACCTGGCGGTGGTGGTGAACGGTCGGGCGGTGGCCTGCGGTGGGCTCCAGGCGCTCGACGCCGAGACCGGCGAGGTCAAGCGGATGTACGTCCGGCCCGCGTACCGGGGGCGGGGGATCGGTCGTCAGTTGCTCGCCGCGTTGGAGGAGTGCGCGTTCCGGCAGGGGCACTCGGTGGTCTGCCTGGAGACGGGCACCTACCTGCCGGCGGCGATGGCGCTGTACACCTCGTGTGGCTACCAGCAGATCCCGGTCTACGGCGAGTACGTGGGCAACCCGTACAGCGTCTGTTTCGCCAAGCGGCTGCCGGTCGCGGCCTGACTGCCGCGTCGCCCCCTCAGGCGCCGGTGCTGGCGTGCGCGACGGTCACCGGCTTCGACTCCGGCGAGGCGTGCTGGCGCAGCACGATGCTCAGCAGGATCAGCGCGCCCACAGCGAGGAACTCGCTCTGCCAGTTCTGCATCGACTGGAACCAGAAGTCGCTGGTGCCGAGGAACTCCCACACCCCGATCGGCGGCGCGCCGCTCTGGAGCGCCTGCTCCTGGTTGTAGGCGGCGGTGCCACCGAGCAGGTGACCGACGAAGGAACCGGCGAAGATCAGCAGCAGCGCGATGGAGAGGCTGTTCCGGTAGACCACCAACGGCAGGCCGCCGACGCGGACCGGCCAGGGTGACTGCGGGGTCGCGCGGCGCTCGTCGTCCTCCGGCCGGTCGGTCTGGTCCACCGGCTTGGACTCGGCCGAGCCCCGCTGCACCAGGTACGCGGTGAGCAGTACGTAGCCGCCCATCTGGAGGAACTCCGACTCCCAGTTCTCGAAGACCGCCTCGGCGAAGTGCCCGCTGGTCAGGTACGCCGGCCAGCTCAGCGGTGCGGCCCCGAACTCGGTCAGCTCCTCGTTGTGGGTCTGCCAGCCGAAGACGCTCTGCAACACGAGGAAGACCAGGAACGCGCCCAGCATGGCGACCGCCAGGGCGTTGTCACGCAGCCAACGAGGCATGATCGCACCTCCTTCGCCGGTCGATTACCCCTGTTTGCCTGGCGGCGAAACAAAGAGCGCCAGGTCAGCGCCGTTCAGCGGGGCTGTCCAGGCGTCCACC
>NZ_JAGPXZ010000997.1:0-1879 GCF_018070305.1 Micromonospora sp. M51
GGGTAGTTGCCGGCCTGTCCACCGGCGAGCGCCCGGGTGGCGGCGGCACCGGGGAAGAGCCGCTCCCGGGGGTGGCAGCCGACCGCGTACGCGTCGAAGTAGGGCAGCAGCCGTAACCCGGACGGCCGGTCGTCGGGGAAGTCGGAGTCGTCGGCGGCCACCCAGGCCGTGGTGCCCTCCACTGTCACCTCGGTCAGATCGAGCGAGTCGAACAGCCATTTCCCCCACGCCGGTGGGACCGCCAGCCACCTGGCGAACTGCGCCGGGGTGGCCGGGCCGTACGCGTACAGGTAGCTGCGCACGAGTGCGGCCAGGGCGGCGCGACCGGGCATCGGCGCGAAGTCGGGCAGCCACCGGGTCGGGCTGGTGTACGTGGTGACCCGACCGCGGTTCGGGCCGAAGCAGATCACCCCGCTGCGGGTGGCGTCGGTCATCGCGGCGACCCACCGTGGCCACCTGTCCTGAAAGGCCTCCATGACCAGGTCGCCCGCCCACGGGCCGGTACGGGCGACGATCTCCTCGGTCAGCTCGGCGGTGGTCAGGTCGGCCTCGGCGACCGCGTCGGCGATGGCCGCGAGGACCTGCTCGGTCTGCTGGGGCGTCAGCAGGACCACGCTGCGTTCCCACGACGGGGCCGGCAACGCGGTCAGCGCGCCGACCCACATCGGCAGGTCCGCGGCGGCGAGCAGATGCACGGTGCCGCGTGGGCCCCGGGTCTTGACCAGCGTGCGATCCGTCCACAGTGCCCGGCGCACCAGGGCGCGGGTCGCGCCCGGCACCCGCAGCCCGACGGACAGCTCGGCGGCCGACGCGACCTGGGCGTGCGCGCCGCACATCGTCGACACCACGTCGGCGACGCGTCCGGCGTCCGGTGCCGCGCCCGCCGCCGATGTGTGCAGCCCGTGCCGCCGAAGACGTCGGGCGGAGACCTGGTCCCAGCTCAGCTCGGTCATCGCAACTCTCGGAAGAACGTGCGGATGTCCGCGGCGTGCGCCACCGGCTCGTCCATCGCCACGAAGTGGCTGCCCGGGTTGCCCTGCGGCCAGTGCACGATGGTGTTGTCCCGTTCTGCGAGGCGGCGCATCAACGCGGACCCACCGCCGTACACACCGGACGGCACCCGCCGTTGGCCCGTCGGCCAGGCGAAACCGCCATCTTCGGTAACGGTCAGCCGCTCGTACATGGGCCACGACGACGTTCCGGACGTGCCGGTGAACCAGTAGAGGCTGACGTTGGTGAGCAGGTGATCCCGGTCGATGGCCTGCTCCGGCGTGGGCACCGTCATGGTGAACTCCTTGAACTTCTGCATCATCCAGGCCAGCAGCCCGACCGGCGAGTCGTTCCAGGCGTACGAGAAGGTCTGCGGCGCCGCCCGCAGCAGCGCGTGATGGTCCACGCCACCGCTCATCCACCGCTGCATCTGCTCCCACTCGGCGCGTTCTGCCACGCTCATGTCCGGCACGTCGGCGGCGGTCGGGAAGCCGAACCCGCCGTCGATGTGCACACCGACCACCCGCTGCGGCGCCACCGCCGCCACCCGCGGCGCGACGTACGCGCCAAGGTCGCCGCCCTGGGTGCCGTAGCGGTGGTAGCCGAGCCGGGCCATCAGTTCGGCCCACATCCGGGCGAGCCGGTCGATCGTGAAACCGGCCGGCGGCGCCTGCGAGAAACCGTAGCCGGGCACCGACGGGACCACCACGTGAAACGCGTCGGTGGGATCACCGCCGTGGGCGCGCGGGTCGGTCAGTGGACCGATCAGCTCGGTGAACTCGACGACGGAGTTCGGCCAGCCGTGCGTGAGCAGCAACGGCAGCGCGTCCGGCTCCGGCGAGCGGACGTGCAGCAGGTGTACGTCCAAGCCGTCGATCTCGGTGAGGAG
>NZ_JAGPXZ010000998.1:0-1877 GCF_018070305.1 Micromonospora sp. M51
GTAGTACGCCTCGTCGGCGTCGGTCACCCAGTGGCGCATGGCCTCGCTGCTGGCGTCCTTGAGCGTGCGGCTGCCGGTGGTCACCGTAACGACCTCGGCGCCCAGCAGCCGCATCCGGAAGACGTTGTGCGCCTGGCGTTCCACGTCGCGTTCGCCCATGAACACCGTCACCGGTAGACCGAGCAGGGCACCGGCCGTCGCCGTCGCGACGCCGTGCATGCCCGCTCCGGTCTCGGCGATCAGACGGGTACGCCCCATGCGCCGGGCCAGCAGCGCCTGCCCGAGCACGTTGTTGATTTTGTGGGATCCGGTGTGCGTCAGGTCTTCCCGCTTGAGCAGCACCGTCACGCCAAGTTCGGCCGACAGTCGCACGGCCGGCGTCAGCGGCGTCGGCCGTCCCACGTGCGCCGACAGCAGCGCGGTGAGGCTGCCACGGAACCGGGGATCGGCCCACGCCTCGGAGAAGGCCTCGGCGACCGCCTCGCAGGCGGGGATCAGGGATTCCGGCACGTACCGCCCGCCATAGCTTCCGTACCGCCCGGGGGGAACCGTCGCGCGTACTGTTATAGAACTCATGCAACAGTTATAGAACAGTCTGCCGTGCCCTGGCAACAGCCGACCCGCCTCGTCATCCGTCGACCTGCGCCGCGGCACCCCGTGCGCTTCGTAGACTTCCTGTCATGCCGGAGATCGTCGAGTTGCTGGCCTCGCCCGTGCACCGCTTCCTGGGCCGGCCCGCCGACGGTCCGGCACCCGCCCCACCCGGCGAGCTGGTCGACGCCGTCCGGATCCGGGCCGGCCTCGGCATCGTCGGCGACCGCTACTTCGGTCAGCAGGCACACCGCGACGCCAGCGTCACCGTCATCGCCCGGGAATCGCTGCCGGACGGCATCGGCCTGGCCGAGGTGCGGCGCAACATCCTCACCACCGGGATCGCCGTCGACGAGCTGATCGGCAGAGTGCTGGTGCTGGACTCCGGCGACGGCCCGGTCAGCCTGCGGGTCAACCGGGCGGCCCGACCGTGCGCCTGGATGGACGTCACCGTCGGCCCGGGGGCCTGGAAGGCGCTGCGCACCACCGGCGGCATCCGCTGCACCCCCCTCAACGACGGCACCCTGCGCGTCGGGCCGATCGACGCCGTCGTGACCTGAGGAAAGGGCTCGACGGCAGCACACCGGGACCGGATCGTGGGCAGTTCCCGTTCCCGTTGGTTAGGCGGAATCGGCGAGGTGACGCCGCGACGAGCCGATGCGTGGTAGAACCAAACCGCGCATCGGCTCGTGGGTCTCCGGGCAGCCGGAGCCTTGCCGGACGAGGCCTCATCCGAACAGAGGTGGTGCGGTGAACGCCGAGCTGCGGCAGCTCATCGAGGAGCTGCGGGCCGACCTGGCCGATCTGCCGGAGAGCCTGGCGTACGCCGAGTTCGGCGAGGGGGCGGCCATCGACGCCGTGCCGGCGGGGCTCCCGGCCGACCTGCGGGATCTCCTGCTGGTGGCCGACGGGATACGGGCGGGTCGGGTCGAGCTGGCTTCCACGTCGACCCTGCCCGGGATCCAGTACCACCTGGACTACGCGCCCGACTTCTCGGCCATTCCGCAGAACCGGGCCGGCTGGCTGGTGATCGGCACCCGCAGCGACGAACCGGTCTTCATGGACCGTGGCACCGGAGCGATCTGGTACTTCCCACCGACCGGCACCGAGTGGTTCATGTCCGACGCGTTCGAGGAGCTCGCTCCCGACGTGGAATCCTTCGTGGACTACTACCTGCTCGGGCCGGGTTACGCCGATCTGACCCCCGCCGACGACCGGTGGTTCGCGTTCCTCGACGAGCAGGGCCTGCTCGACGAGGACGACGAGGACGACGAGGACCCGAGCTG
>NZ_JAGPXZ010000999.1:0-1876 GCF_018070305.1 Micromonospora sp. M51
GTTCCCCTGGCTGACGGTCCGCGAGAACGTCGAGTTCGGTCTCCGGATCGCCAAGCCGGGCATCACCTCCGTCGCCGCGCTGAAGGGCAAGAAGGTCGGCGTGCCGGAGGGCACCTCCGGCGACATGATCGTGCGGCTGGCCCTGCGGCGCGCCGGGCTCTCCATCGACGACGTCCAGAAGGTCACGATGGACGCCAGCACGGTGGTCACCGCGTTCGGGTCCGGCCAGATCGACGCGGCCGGCATCTGGTACCCGCTGATCGGCACCATCAAGAAGCGGGTGCCGGACCTGGTCGAGCTGGCCAAGAACGAGGACTTCTACCCGGACATCAGCTTTCCGTCCGCCTACGTCGGGCGCAACGACGTGGTCACCGGCAAGCCGGAGCTGGTCAAGAAGGTGCTCGCGGTGCTGCGCGCCGCCAACGACGAGCGGGCTGCCGACGTGGACCGCGCCGTCGAGGTGACCGCGAAGTTCCTCAAGTCGGCGCCGGTCGACCAGCTGCGCGCCGAAGCCACCAACGCCCGGTTCCTGCCCTCGGCCGAACTCGCCGCCAAGTCCACCGACGGCACCGTCGCGGGCTGGCTCACCGGCCTCAACGGCCTGTTCAAGGACCTGGGCAAGCTGCCGGACGTGGTCGACCCGAGCGCCTACTACGACGCCGCCGCGTACGCGTCCTGAACCGGTGAGAAAGGACCAACTCGTGCGGCCCAACATCGTCTTCATCATGGCCGACGACCACGCCGCGCACGCTGTGGGCGCCTACGGAAGCAAGATCAACGAGACGCCGCACATCGACCGCATCGCGGCCGGCGGCGCCCTGCTGGAGAACTGCTTCTGCACCAACTCGCTCTGCGCGCCCAGCCGGGCCACCATCCTCACCGGCACCTACAACCACGTCAACGGCGTGCAGACGTTGTCGACCGAGTTCGACAACCGGCAGCTCGTCTTCCCGGAGCTGCTGCGCCGTGCCGGCTACCAGACCGCGCTGGTCGGCAAGTGGCACCTCGGGCACGGCCCGGAGCACGACCCCCGGGGTTTCGACTACTGGGAGGTCGTGCCCGGTCAGGGTCGCTACCGCGACCCCGTGTTCATCGGCATGGACGGCACCGAGCAGGTCCGCCCCGGCTACTGCACGAACATCATCACCGACCTGGCCGTCGACTGGCTCGACCAGCGCGACCAGCAGCGCCCCTTCTGCCTGCTCGTGCACCACAAGGCCCCGCACCGCAACTGGGAGCCCGACGACAGACACCGCGACATGTACGTCGACGACGTGGCCGTACCGGGCTCGTTCGACGACGACCACTCGGGGCACGCCGCCGCCGCCCGGGCCGCCCGGATGCGGGTGGACCGGGACCTGACCGCCAACGACATCAAGGAGATGCTGCCGCCGCACCTGGACCCGGACGAGGCCGCGCTCTGGACCTACCAGCGGTACATCAAGGACTACCTGCGCTGCGTCGCCAGCGTCGACGACAACGTGGGCCGCCTGCTCGACTACCTCGACGAGCACGGGCTGACCGACGACACCATCGTCGTCTACACCTCCGACCAGGGCTTCTTCCTCGGCGACCACGGCTGGTACGACAAGCGGTTCATGTACGAGGAGTCGCTGCGGATGCCGTTCGTGATCCGCTACCCGGCGGAGATCCCGGCCGGCTCCACCACCGGCGCGCTCGCCATGAACGTCGACTTCGCCCAGACGTTCCTCGACTACGCCGGCGTGCCGGCCGACGGCCGCATGCAGGGGCGCTCACTGCGACCGCTGCTACGCGGCGAGGCCGTCGACGACTGGCGGCAGTCCGTGTACTACCGCTACTGGGAGCACGACGACGACGAGCACCACGTGTGGGCGCACTACGGCGTACGCACCCA